>NZ_RRYE01000105.1 GCF_004010105.1 Microbacterium sp. CPCC 204701 | reverse complement strand
CGCGCGAGGTCGGCGAGCGTCCGGGGCACCGTGGTCACGCGCACGCCTCCGACCAGCTGCAGGTGCTCTGCCGGGATCGCACGGTCGCGATACACGACCTGGCGATCGGGAACGATGTGCAGGCGCCGCGACACCGCCCGCTGCACCGTATGGCGCGACGGCTGCTGCGGCAGCGCCCCGTGGACCCACGCGGCCGTGAGATGCGTTGCGGCCAGGGTCTCGCCCAGCACGGGCAGGAGCGTACCGGCGCGCAGCGCCGAGGTCTCGACCGCGTCCGCCGGGATGTACGCATCACCGAGCTCGACGAGGTCGCCGTCCAGGCAGGCGGCGGTCAGCTCGGCGCGCGACAGCCGATCATCGGCGAAGTACAGGAACGGGGAGACCATGGGGGAAGTGTGCCCCACACGACGGCTCCGCCGATGCCGAGACCGCGTGCCTGTGGACAACCAGGCCCGCACGCTCAGAGCGAGCGCCCGCCTCAGCCGCCGACGGCTTTGAGCCAGGACTTGCGCGCCTCGAGCGCCTCGGACGCGTTCGTGATCGCCTTCTTGTCGCCCGACTTCTTCGCCGCCTCGAGCTCGTCCTCCAGCTTCTGGATGGAATCCATCAGCTGGCGGGTCATGTCGTTGGCGCGCGCCTTGGTCTCGGGGTCGTTCTGCTTCCAGTCCGTCTCTTCGCGCGAACGCAGCGCCTGCTCGACCTTGCGGAGATCGTCGTCGAGGACGCGCTCGGCATCGCGCGGGAAGATCCGGCCGATGTCGTCCCACTGACGCTGGACGCTGGTGAGCAGCGTGCGCGCCTTGGCGAGGTCGCGCTCGTCCGCGACGGCCTTCGCCTGCTCGAGCAGGGCGCGCTTGGCCTCGATCTTCTCGCGCGAAGCCTCGGCATCCGCTGCCTCGCGCTCGATCCGCGCACCGTACAGCGCGTCGCCGGCCGCCTTGAAGCGTGCCCACAGAGCGTCGTCGACCTTCTTGCCGGCGCGCCCGGCGGTCTTCCACTGGTCGAGCAGCTCGCGATACGCCGGGATGCCGTCCTCGCCCTTCGGAGCGAGCGCCTCGGCCTTCTCGACCAGACGGGTCTTGCGGTCGCGGACGACCTTGTGCGCCTCGTCGAGCTCGGCGTAGAACGCGCGGCGATGCTTGTCGACGGTGGCACGGGCATCGCGGAATCGCTTCCAGAGCTGCTGCGCCGTCGACTTCGGGAGCCTCGGACCGTGCTGCTGCTGCGACTGCCATTGGTCGAACAGCGAGTTGACGTCGGCGGTGGCCTGCTTCCACTGCACCGAGCGCGGATCGCGCGCGGCCAGGGCCTCGGCCTTTTCGACGAGCTCAATGCGCGCCTTCACCGCGTCATCGACGGCCTGGCGCGCCGCAGCGGCCTCGGTGGCCGACTCCGCGGAGAGCAGCTCGGTGAGTGCTGAGATGCGGGCTTCGAGGCTCGCGAGATCACCCACAGCGGCGGCGCCTTCGATCTTCGCGTGCAGCGCGCGTGCGGTCGTGCGCAGGTCGGACGCCGGAGCGCCGCCGCGGCGGTGACGGACCTCGAGGAGTGTCACCTCGCTGGCGAGATCGGCGAACTTGCGCTCGAAGTACGCCAGCGCCTCCGCGGGCGACCCGTCGGGGTATTGCCCGACGACCCGCCAGCCATCGGCTTCGCGTACCGACACGGTGCCGTCGTCGTCGACGCGGCCCCAGGGCTCGCCGCTGCCGCTCGCAGCCGGACGGGGAGCCGGGCGAGCTCCCATCGCTGCCATCACGTCCGCGGGCGATGCGGCTGCGGGCCGTGGCTCGGGCGCGGGCGGAGCATCCGGCTCAACCACCGCCTCCACGGGCGGCTCAGCCACTGCGACCGAGGCATCGGGCTCCGCAGCCGGCTCAGCCTCTGCCTCCGCAACCGGCGCAACGTCCGCTTCCGAGCCCTCGGGCTCATCCTGCGCCTCGGTGTCGGACTCGCCGGGCTCGGCCGGGGTGCCTTCTTCGGCCGGTGGTTCGGCGACCGTGTCGTCTGGGGCGGTGACGACGACGTTCTCGGCCGCCGCAACTTCCTCGGCGGCGGTCGCCTCGGATCCGCTGGTCTCAGGGCTGTGGAGAGCGTCAGTGTCGGGCTGGGGGTCTGCTGCGGCAGTCACGGGATGCACCTCATCACGGCTTGCGCCGTCTGTGGGAGTAGGACGGTTCACAAGCCTAGTACGGCGGATGCCTCGTTCTCGGTGTCGCGGATCTCCGGGTCAGGGAGTGGGGCTCGGGTCGGGAGTCGGCGTCGTCGCCGTGGGCGCCGGCGTCGGCGTCATGCCGGTGGGCGTCGGAGTGGAGGTGGGGGCGGGCTCGGGCGCTCCCGGACCGGCGAGGAAGTACGCGGTCTGTGCGGCGCCGATGCCGATGATCAGCAGACCGCCGACGATGCCCGCGATCAGGTTGTCGCGGGTGCGGCGCCTGGCCTGGCCTTCGTGGAACTGACGACGCGCCTGGTACAGGCGCGTCCGCTCGCGCGCTGCGCGCGCCTCGCGATCCTTCCGGTCCTTCGATCCGACCGCCACGGCGCCTCCTTCGATCCGGACCCTCGCCCGGGCCGGGTTGATCCTACGGCGCGGCCGGCGCAGCGGCCAAACCTGTGCCGGTCCGGGCGTCGCACCCGCGGGATAGCCTGGAACGGTGACGACCCCCTCTGCCTCTCCGCGCGCCGCCGGCGCGTCGCGTGGAGCCTCTGGGAGCGGAGAGCCGCCGACCGCCCTGTTCCAGGGGCAGACCCCGCTCGCGGTCCGCATGCGACCCACGTCGCTGGACGAGGTCGCCGGCCAGTCGCACCTCTTGCGTCCCGGCTCGCCGCTGGTCGCCCTCGCGAATCCCGACGCGCCCACCCGCGCTGCGACGTCCGTCATCCTGTGGGGGCCGCCGGGAACAGGCAAGACGACACTGGCCCAGGCGATCGCGCGTTCGTCGGGACGGCGCTTCGTCGAGCTGTCGGCGGTGATAGCGGGCGTGCGCGACGTGCGCGAGGTGATGCAGGAGGCGCTGACCCAGCGCGACCTCTACGGCCAATCGACGATCCTCTTCCTGGACGAGATCCACCGCTTCACCAAGGCGCAGCAGGACGCGCTCCTCCCGGGCGTCGAGAACGGCTGGGTGGTGCTGATCGCCGCGACGACCGAGAACCCGTCGTTCTCGGTGATCTCGCCGCTGCTCTCGCGCTCGCTCCTGCTGACCCTCAAGCCGCTCACCGACGACGACCTTCGCATGCTCGTCGACCGTGCGGTGGCCGATCCGCGTGGTCTCGCAGGGACGGTGTCGCTCGATGACGAGGCCAAGGACGCGCTCGTCCGGCTCGCCTCGGGCGATGCGCGTCGGGCACTCACCGCACTCGAGGCTGCGGCATCCCTCGCCGTCCCCGCCGGCGACGAGGATGACACGGATGCCGACCCCACGCCCGTGATCACTGCGGAGCACGTGGCGCAGGCCGTCGACCGGGCGCTGCTGCGCTACGACCGCCAGGGCGACGAGCACTACGACGTCATCAGCGCGTTCATCAAGTCGATCAGGGGATCCGATGTGGACGCGGCGATGCACTACCTCGCCCGCATGGTCGAGGCAGGGGAGGACCCGCGATTCATCGCGCGCCGCCTCATCATCTCGGCCGCCGAAGACATCGGTCTGGCCGACCCGCAGGCGCTGCCGATGGCGGTCGCGGCCGCAGACGCCGTGCAGTTCATCGGCATGCCTGAGGGGCGCATCCCGCTGGCCGAGGCGACGGCGTACCTGGCGACCACCGCGAAGTCGAACGCGGCCTACCTCGCGATCGACGGGGCCATCGCGGATGTGCGCGCCGGCGGGTTCGGTCGCGTGCCGGTGCATCTGCGCGACGCGCACTATCCCGGCGCGAAGCGGCTGGGCCACGGCAAGGGCTACGTGTATCCGCACGACTCCGACATCGGGGTCGCGCGGCAGCAGTACCTTCCGGACGAACTCCGCGGTCGGCGGTACTACGAACCCAAGGCGCTCGGCGCGGAGCGCGACGTGCAGGCCCGCCTCGAGAAGATCCGCCGGATCCTCGATGGCGATTGACAGCCCTGCGCCACCCACGAGGATCACCGTCATCGGCGCCGGAGCGGTCGGCGCCGCCGTCGCCGTTCGCCTCGCCCTCGACCCGCGGAACAAGGTCACCGTCGCCGTGCGCACGCCGGTCGAGCGGCTCGTCGTCGTCGCCGACGGCGCCCGCCTCGAGGTGTCGCCCGCAATCATCTCGGACCCCGCTCAGGGGCGCCTGTCGGAGTGGATCCTCGTGGCCACGAAGGCATACGACGCGGCGACGGCGGCCACGTGGTTCCCGGCTCTCGTCGGTGCGTCGACGATCGTTGCAGTGCTCCAGAACGGCGTCGAGCACGCTGAGCGCTTCGAAGGGTCGGTCCCGACCGACCGCGTGCTGCCGGTGGTGGTCGACCTTCCCGCAAGCCGCACAACTCCGGGGCATGTGGTCCAACATCGCCGTGGTCGCTTGACGGTGCCGCTCTCCGACAGCGGCTCGGCGTTCGTCGAGCTGTTCGCACAGTCCGGGCTGGATGTCACGGCCACCGCCGATTTCACCACCGCGGCCTGGGAGAAGCTGTGCGTGAACTCCGTCGGGGCGCTCACCGCGGTCACGGCGGCGGCGTCGCTGTCACCGGACAATGCGGCGACGGCCGGCCTGGTCCGCGCCCTCGTGGCCGAGACAGCAGCGGTCGGGCGGGCCGAGGGTGCACGGATCGACGCGGCTGCGGAGGAGCGCATCGTGCGCAGTCTTCTCAGTGCTCCACTCGGCTCGAACTCGCTCGCCGATGACAGGAGGGCGGGCAGGCGGCTGGAAGTCGACGCGCGCAACGGCGCCGTCGTGCGGATCGGACAGCGCCACGGGCTGCCCACCCCCGTCAATCGCGTGATCGTGGAGCTCCTGCGCAGCGTCGAGCCTGCGCATCGCGCGCCCCGAGGGTTGCTCGAGCGCTGAGGCCGGGGGCCGCGGCAGCCGGTCTGGTAAGCTAGACCGGCTCGAAACCGAGTTTTCGGGCATCCCCTCTCTTCTCCACCACCTTCCGGCATGCCCCGGCGTGCAGTCCGGAAGGGCGAAGACAGGCGATACGCCCGCGTGCCGTGAAAGACACGGCAGCGTCATCGAAAGGAACACTTCGTGGCTACGAAGTCCCAGGACCGCCGCAAGGTGCGTCTCTCGCGCGCCCTCGGCGTCGCATTGACCCCCAAGGCAGCCAAGTATCTCGAGAAGCGTCCCTACGCTCCGGGTGAGCACGGCCGCACCAAGCGCAAACAGGACAGCGACTACGCCGTCCGTCTGCGCGAGAAGCAGCGTCTGCGCGAGCAGTACGGCATCCGCGAGAAGCAGCTGCGCATTCAGTTCGAGGAGGCCCGCCGCACCCAGGGTCTGACCGGTGAGAACCTGGTCGAGCAGCTCGAGATGCGTCTGGACGCCCTCGTGGTCCGTGCCGGCTTCGCCCGCACCACCGCGCAGGCGCGCCAGCTCGTCGTGCACCGCCACATCCTCGTGGACGGCCAGCTCGTCGACCGCCCGTCGTTCCGCGTGAAGCCGGGTCAGCTCATCCACGTCAAGCCCAAGAGCGAGGGCCTCGAGCCCTTCCAGGTGGCGGCCGCCGGCGGTCACGCCGACGTCCTGCCCCCGGTTCCGGGCTACCTCGAGGTCGAGCTCGACAAGCTCCAGGCCCGTCTCGTGCGTCGCCCCAAGCGCTCCGAGGTCCCCGTGACCTGTGAAGTGCAGCTCGTCGTCGAGTACTACGCAGCTCGATAAGAGCGTTCACGGAGGGCGTCGGGGAAACCCGGCGCCCTTCTTGTCTTTTCCTGCCGGTGGCTTGGGCGTTTCGCTCTACGATGGAGGGATGCCGCGCCCGGCGGCCGCGAGGAGTGCTGACATGAAGACCCTGGTGTGGTTCCTGTTCGGAGTTGCCGGTGGATTCGTCATGGCCCACTTCATGAACAAGGACCCGCGGGGGCACGAGATCCTCGCCGACGTCGATGCCCGCATCACCGAGTTCACCGATCGCATCGCGGACGCCTACCGCGAGCAGGAGTCCCGGTTCGCCGGACTGGTCGAGGACGCGCGGGATGCCGCGGCCGAGACAGTGGCGAACGCGCAGGCGGCAGCATCCGACGCCGCAGGCTCCGCTTCCGAGACCGCACGCAAGCTCACCGACTGATCCAGTGATCATGCCGACCCCGGTCCGGCCGGGGTGGATGACCGCGCCATCGCAAGGACCCGAATGAAGACCGCCGAGATCGCCCAGCGCTTCCTCGACTATTTCGAGAAGAACGGCCACACCATCGTGCCGTCGGCCTCCCTGGTGACCGACGACCCCGCGCTGCTGTTCACGGTGGCCGGCATGGTGCCGTTCATCCCGTATCTCTCCGGCGACGTGCCTGCGCCGTACCCGCGGGCTGCCGACAACCAGAAGTGCATCCGCACCAACGACATCGAAGAGGTCGGCAAGACGCCGCGTCACGGCACGTTCTTCCAGATGCTCGGCAACTGGTCGTTCGGCGACTACTTCAAGGAGGGCGCGATCCGCTACGCGTGGGACCTCCTCACCACCCCCGAGTCGGACGGCGGTCTCGGCTTCGACTCGAAGGACCTCTGGGTCACGGTGTACGAGGAGGACGACGAGGCGCACGATCTGTGGCTGCGCCTCACCGAGCTTCCGGCCGAGCGCATCCAGCGCCTCGGCAAGGACACGAACTACTGGAGCACGGGTCTTCCGGGCCCCGCCGGCCCCTGCTCGGAGATCTTCTTCGATCGCGGCCCCGCCTATGGCATCGACGGCGGCCCGGCGACCGACGACGACCGGTACGTCGAGATCTGGAATCTCGTGTTCATGCAGTACGAGATCACCAACGTCCGCTCGAAGTACGACTTCGACATCGTGGGGGAGCTGCCCGCGAAGAACATCGACACCGGCATGGGCCTGGAGCGCATCGCGTTCATCAAGCAGGGCGTCGACAACATGTACGAGACCGACCAGGTGCGGCCGGTGCTCGACAGGGCGGTCGAGCTGTCGGGGCGCACGTACGGTGCGAACCACGACGACGACGTGCGCTTCCGCGTGGTCGCCGACCACGTGCGGTCCTCGCTCATGCTCATGTCGGACGGCGTGACGCCGTCCAACGACGGGCGCGGCTACATCCTGCGCCGTCTCATGCGTCGCGCGATCCGCTCGATGCGGCTGCTCGGAGTCGACGGGCCGACGTTCGGCGAGCTGTTCACGGCATCCCGCGACGCCATGAAGGACGCGTACCCGGTCGTCGAGGCGGATTGGCCGCGCATCTCGCAGTACGCCCGCGCCGAGGAGGCGACGTTCCTGCGGACCCTCGCCGCGGGCGAGACGATCCTCGACGACTCGCTGGCCGCGACGAAGAAGGCCGGCGGTTCGACGATCGACGGCGCCGAGGCATTCCTCCTGCACGACACGTACGGTTTTCCGATCGACCTCACGCTCGAGATCGCCGAGGAGGCCGGACTCACGGTCGATCGTGGCGCCTTCGACTCGCTCATGCAGGAGCAGCGCGCCCGGGCCAAGGCCGACGCGCGCGCGCGCAAGCGCCAGCTCGCCGACACCAGCGTCTACCGCGACCTGCGCGCCAAGGGCGAGACCGTCTTCACCGGCTACACCGACCTCGAGACCGAGTCGCGCGTGCTGGGCATCCTGGTCGACGGCGCCCCCGTCGACCGGGCGAGCGCCGGCCAGATCGCCGAGGTGATCCTGGCCGAGACCGCGCTGTACGCCGAGTCCGGCGGCCAGGTGGCCGACAGAGGCGTGATCGTGGGGCCGGGCTACGAGCTCGAGGTGCTCGACGTGCAGAAGCCGGTGGCGGGACTGGTCAGCCACACCGTCGAGGTGACGACGGGCGAGGTGGGGGTGGACCAGCCGGCGACGTCGATCGTGGATGCCGCGAACCGCCGCGCCGCACGGCAGGCGCACTCCGCGACGCACCTGGTGCACGCGGCGCTGCGCGACACGCTCGGCAAGACCGCGACCCAGGCCGGTTCGCTCAACCGCGCCGGATACATGCGGTTCGACTTCACATGGGGTCAGGCGCTCTCGGACGCGACGAAGACGGAGATCGAAGAGATCGCCAACAACGCCGTGCGCGACAACCTCGAGGTGACCACGCGCGTGCTGGCGCTGGACGAGGCGCGATCGCTCGGGGCGATGGCCCTGTTCGGCGAGAAGTACGGCGACACGGTGCGCATGGTCGACATCGGCGGGCCCTGGTCGCGCGAGCTGTGCGCGGGCACCCACGTCACGACCAGCGCCGAGATCGGGGTCATCAGCCTCGTCGGAGAGTCGTCGGTGGGCGCCTCGAACCGCCGCGTCGAGGCGCTGGTCGGGCTCGACGCGTTCCGCTCGCTCGCGGCCGAGCGGGCGCTGGTCTCGCAGCTGACCTCGACGCTGAAGGCTCCGCGCGATCAGCTGCCGGCGCGGATCGCCGAGCTGCAGGCGAGCCTCAAGGCGGCCGAGAAGAAGATCGCGGCACTCGAGGCGAAGGCCCTCGGCGACC
>NZ_RRYE01000104.1 GCF_004010105.1 Microbacterium sp. CPCC 204701 | reverse complement strand
CCGCCGTGAACGCGATGATCTCGCGATCGCCCGAACCCGAGAACGCGATCGAGATGTCGCCGCCGTGCGCGAAGGTCTTGCCGACCTCGGTGAGAGTGCGAGCCGGCACCAGCGCCGTCGTCGGCTCGTCGGACGCCGTACCGCCGCCGTCCCACGGGATCTCGCGCAGCGCCACGCGGTAGCGGTCGGTGGCGACGAGGCTGAGGTTCGTTCCCGAGACCTCCAGCTGCACGCCCGTCAGCACAGGGGTGACGTCGTCGCGCGACGCGGCGAAGGCGACCTGCGCGATCGCGGTCGCGAAGTCCTCCGCAGGCACCAGACCCGAGTCGCCGGTGACCTCAGGGATCGCCGGGTACTCCTGCACCGGCATCGACGCCAGTGTGAACCGGGCCGAGCCGCAGGTGAGGAGGATCCCGCCGTCGTCATCGACCTCGACTTGGATCGGCGCGTTCGGCAGCCGGCTGGCGATGTCGGACAGCAGGCGGCCGTGTACGAGGATCGTGCCCGGGTCGTCGACCGTGGCCTCGATCGTCGTGCGCGCGGAGGCTTCGTAGTCGAAGGCCGCGAGCGAGAGCCCCTCGGAGGATGCCTCAATCAGCACGCCCGCAAGGATCGGCTGGGGGTTTCGCTGCGGCAGGAGCTTGACGACGAACGATACGGCTTCGCTGAACACATCGCGATTGACGTGGAACTTCACGAACGCTCCCTCTGCAGCGGACCCGCAGGCTGCGGGCTCGGGGTTCTCATGCTAGTGCCCGCCCCGGAGATTGCCAGCCCTGGCCGGGCAGAGGGATCCGCCGTGCAGTTCTCCACCGCAAAGGTCATCGAACCGGTTCTCATGATGGATCTCTTTGTCATGGTGTTAACAGCTGTGGAAACTGTGGACAACTCGTGCGATCCCCGTCGGCACACCGAAACCACACGCGTGTGAGTTGTGGAGCGGCTGCGGAATCGCATCGGGATGACGGATGCCGCGCCCCCCGTCATCCGCAGTCCATCCACAGGCACTCGCGCGTCGCTCACAGCGGTTTCCGCAGGCTTCGGGAGTTATCCACAGGTTTTCCACACTGGGGAGAACCCGGATAATGGCCCTGGTCCGGGCGTGTGTCAAGAACTTCTTGCGGCATATGCCGCTCGCCGGCGTCAGCGGCCGTTGCGGCCGAGCTGCGCGGTGATCTCGGAGACCTGGTTGTAGATCGAGCGACGCTCCTTCATGAGGTCGCTGATCTTCTTGTAGGCGTACATCACGGTGGTGTGGTCGCGGTTGCCGAACAGCTGACCGATCTTCGGCAGCGACAGGCTCGTGCGCTCGCGGCACAGATACATCGCGATCTGGCGGGCCGTGGCCACCGACTGGGAACGGCTCGAACCGTAGAGGTCGTCGACCGTGAGCTTGAAGTACGCGGCGGTGGCCGTGATGATGTCGGTCGGCGAGATGACGTTGGCGTCATCCTGGTCGACAATGTCGCGCAGCACCGTCTGGGCGAGCGACATGTCGAGCGTGGAACGGTTGAGGCTTGCGAATGCCGACACGCGGATGAGGGCGCCCTCGAGCTCGCGAATGTTGCTCGAGACCACCGTGGCGATGTACTCGAGCACCTCGTCGGGGATGTGCAGCCGCTCGGACTGCGCCTTCTTGCGCAGGATCGCGATGCGGGTCTCGAGGTCGGGTGCCTGTACGTCGGTGATGAGGCCCCACTCGAACCGGCTGCGCATGCGGTCCTCGAAGCCGGTGAGGTGCTTCGGCGGCACATCGCTCGTGATCACGACCTGCTTGTCGTGATCGTGCAGCTGGTTGAACGTGTGGAAGAACGCCTCCTGTGTCTCGGCGCGACCCTGCAGGAACTGGATGTCGTCGATCAGCAGGATGTCGACATCCCGGTATCGCGCCTGGAACGCCGAGCCGCGGTTGTTGGCGATCGAGTTGATGAAGTCGTTCGTGAACTCCTCGCTCGACACGTACCGCACCTTGATGCCGGTATACAGGCTGATCGCGTAGTCGCCGATGGCGTGCAGCAGGTGGGTCTTGCCGAGCCCCGAGTCGCCGTAGACGAACAGCGGGTTGTACGCCTTCGCGGGCGCCTCGGCGACGGCGACGGCCGCGGCATGCGCGAAGCGGTTCGACTGCCCGATGACGAAGTTGTCGAACGTGTACTTCGGGTTCAGACGCGTATCGCTGCGCGAGACGGATGCCGGCTCCGCCGCCTCTTCGAGCGGCGGGCGCCCGACGGGCGCCGAGATGGGGGCGCCGGAGGAGGGAAGGGAGCCCTGCTGGATCGGGATCGGCACGGTCAGATGCGCATCGGCGAGGTCGGGGTTCACCACGACGCGGAACGACGACGCCGAATTGTGGGCATCCTGCTCGACGCGTGAGAGCGCCTCCATGATGGGTGCCCGCATGCGCTTGGTGAACTGCGCGGCGGTGAGGTCGTTCGGCACGTCGAGATAGAGCGTGCCTCCCATGACGCCCTGTGGCACGGCCAGACTGATGAAACCGTGAAGCTGCGGCGTGATGCGCTCGTCCCTCACGAGTTCTTCCAGCACGGCCGACCAGACCGGAACATCTGGAACTTCGTGCGGTGACATGGCCCCCCCGGGTTGTTGATGACTCCACCGGATGCTGCGGAAACGCCATGCCGAGCCTGTGGATAACTGCCGGAGCCACGCTAGTCAGCGGGCGACGTGTGAGCAAACTCCACTGTAGATCCAGCCCGCGTGTCGATGCCAGGCTCTGATCCGCCGTCGGGGCATAATGCGGGGTCCCGCACTCGGTTTGAGTTATCGGGCGTATCGACGTAGCCTTAATCGGTTGACTTATGCCCTCGCGGCAGTCCCTTTGTACGAGCGTCCCCGGTCTCGAGCGTCCCGGTGACACCTGATCGGAAGTAGTCCCCTATGAGCAAGCGCACTTTCCAGCCCAACAACCGCCGCCGCGCCAAGAAGCACGGCTTCCGTGCTCGCATGCGCACTCGCGCGGGCCGCGGCATCCTGTCGGCTCGCCGCGCCAAGGGGCGCACCGAGCTCTCGGCCTGAGCTGGGTCACCCCCTGCGGTGCTCGCGAGGTCGAACCGACTCACCCGCGGAGCGGAGTACAGAACCGCCGTCCGTCGTGGTCGTCGATGCGCCGGCAAGCACACCGTCACCTATGTCAACCGCGCCGAGACCCATGGTCCGGCGCGGTTCGGCTTCATCGTGAGCCGCCAGGTCGGCGGGGCGGTCGTGCGGAACACGGTCCGCCGCCGGCTCAAGGCCGTGTGCTTCGAGTCGCTGGAGTCGGTCGCTCCGGGCAGTGACGTCGTGATCCGCGCCCTGCCGAGCGCGGCATCCGCGACCTTCGCCGACCTTCGCGACGACGTCCGCCGCTGCCTCGCCAGGAGCGCGACATGAGCGTGCTGCCGGCGTACGCCCTCGGCGACGCCGAGTTCTCGGCGTCCGACCTGCTCCGCAGCATCCCGCTCCTCCCCCGCAACGCCGTCCTCGGGGTGCTCCACGGCTACCGCGCCACCATCTCGCACACGTACGGCGACGTCTGCAAGTACTACCCGTCGTGCTCGGCGTACGCCGTCGGAGCGGTGCAGCAGCACGGCGCCGTCGTCGGATCGGTGCTCACCGCGCGGCGCCTGGCACGCTGCCACCCGTGGGCCGCCGGCGGTGTCGACGATGTTCCGCCCCACTCGCATTTCCGGCACGCACTCACCCGCCATGGCTTCGTCGTGCCCGCCCCCTCCGGAAAGGACTGATCCACCGCATGGATCTCTTGCTGGCTTCCACGCCGTCCCCCACGCCGCCCCCCGGCGGTGGCGGGTTCGATCTCATCGGGATCATCCTGTGGCCGCTGAAGTGGCTCGTCGAAGCGGTGCTGGTGTTCTGGCACTGGTTGTTCACGGCGATGGGACTGCCGCCGGCCGAGGGCATCACGTGGGTGCTCTCGATCATCGGTCTCGTGATCGTGGTGCGATCGGCCATGATCCCTCTCTTCGTGCGGCAGATCAAGAGCCAGCGCAAGATGATGGAAATCGCTCCTGAACTGCGAAAAGTTCAGGAGAAGTACAAGGGCAAGCGCGATCAGCTCTCTCGTGAGGCGATGAGCCGCGAGACGATGGCTCTCTATAAGAAGCACGGCACGACGCCCGTGTCGAGCTGTCTGCCGCTGCTGGTGCAGATGCCCGTGTTCTTCGCCTTGTTCAGCGTGCTGAACGATGTCACTCGTCATGCGCGGGACGGCATAGGCGGTGTCGGACTTCTCAGCGCCGAGCTCACCGAGGAGTTCTACAACGCGAAGCTCTTCGGCGTCGCGTCGCTGCACGAGACGCTCATCGACGCCGTCAACACGGGCAACACGGCGGCGATCGTCATCCTGCTGGTGCTCGTCGTGCTCATGATCCTGTCGCAGTTCTTCACGCAGCTGCAGATCATCTCGAAGAACCTCTCGCCCGAGGCCAAGACCGGCCAGGCGTACCAGATGCAGAAGATCATGCTGTACGTCCTGCCGTTCGCCTTCGTCTTCTCGGGCGTCTTCTTCCCGTTGGGCGTCGTCATCTACTGGTTCGTGTCGAACCTGTGGACGATGGGTCAGCAGTTCCTCGTCATCCGCGAGATGCCGACCCCCGGATCGGACGCGGCCAAGGCTCGCGAGGAGCGCCTGGCCCGCAAGGGCAAGGCCATCGACGCGTCGGGCAAAGTCGTGCCGATGGAGAAGTATCTCGCCGAGCAGCAGCGCCTGTACGAAGAGGCCGAGCGCGCCAAGGCCGCCACGCCCAAACGCCAGCAGCCGGTCGGCAAGCAGCGGGCGAAGAAGCAGGCGCAGAAGCAGCAGGCTCCCAAGCCGGAGTCACCGAACGCGTCAGGTGACGGCGGCGCGGCTGCGAGCAGCTGACGATTCGGCTCTCCCACATCGACATCGAGGATTCACAGCCATGACCACGTCATCCGACTCCCTCCGCACCGACCCGGCCGCCGAACGCGAGCCCGCCACGGTCGAACAGCTCGAAGAAGAAGGCGACATCGCCGCGGACTTCATCGAGGGCCTGCTCGACATCGCCGACATCGACGGCGACCTCGATCTGGACGTACGCGCCGGCCGTGCGTATGTCTCGGTCGAGGCGCCCGAGGGCGGATCCGTAGCCCTTATCGCCGAGCCCGACACCGTGCAGGCTCTGCAGGAGTTGACGCGCATCGCGGTGCAGAGTCGCACGGGCCGCTTCTCGCGCCTCATCCTCGACGTCGGTGGTTCTCGCGACGCTCGGCACGACGAGCTTGTGGCCCTCGTCGATCGTGCGATCTCCCGCCTCGAGGAGGGTGCCTCACAGGCGTCGCTCCCCGCGATGTCGAGCTACGAGCGGAAGCTCGTCCACGACATCGTCGCCGAGCGCGGCTTTGTGTCGGAGTCGTACGGCGAGGGGGCTGACCGCCACACCGTGATCAGCCGAGGCTGAGACCTGCCGTTTCACGTGAAACATCCGGGTGAGGATGGGGTGTCCATGATCGAGGTCGAGCGGGAGCCGGCCGTCGCAGCGGAGCTCTTCGGTGGTCGCATCGAACTTGCGCGGCGGTTTGCGGAGGCCCTCGGCCGTCATGGTGAGGAACGGGGCCTGATCGGCCCGTTGGAGCCTCCGCGCTTGTGGTCGCGTCACATCCTGAACAGCGCTGTCATCGCACCGCTCTTCTCGGGTCGGGTGGGTGACGTCGGGTCGGGCGCCGGACTCCCGGGCCTTGTGCTCGCGATCGCACGCCCCGACGTCGAGTGGGTGCTCATCGAGCCGATGGAGCGGCGGGTCGCGTGGCTGTCGGAGCAGGTGGAAACCCTCGGCCTCGACAACGTCGAGGTGGTGCGTGCCAGGGCTGAGGACTGGAAGCACGGGCCGGTCCTCGATGCGGTCACCGCGCGCGCTGTGAGTGCGCTGCGGACCCTGGTTCCGATCACCGCTCCCCTGGTTCGCGACGGCGGTGAGCTGATTCTGCTCAAGGGCGTCAACGCCGAGAACGAGATCGGAGCCGCTGAGAAGCAGCTTCGCAGGTTGAACGTCACGAACGCCCGCGTGGTGGTCGTCGGCGAGGGCGTGCTTGACGAGCCGTCGCGGGTGTTCCGCGCCACCGTGCGCTGACAGGATCCGCGCGCTGCCCGCCGAGCTTCGCCGCTCGCGGCGTCGTGCGCCGCGGTGCGCACCTGTGCGCGGAGCGCGGGTGGGCAGGCTCCGACAAGTCTGCGCGAGGCCGGCATCTCGCAGCTTTGCGAGTCGCGTTCGACCGGCAGAGTAGCGAGCATGGCGAGACCACCGCTGCGTGTCGGGTCGCTGTTCGTATCGCGGCCCCCGACCCAGGCGTTGCACGGGGGTCGGGTCTGCCTGTCGAGCAGCGAGCCTGCCAGCTGGTGCGCCGCGGTGCCCATCCGTGTGCGGAGCGGTCGGGCAGGTTCTGGCAAGTCTGTTCGAGGCCGGGCCCTCGCAGGCCTCGCGACTCGCGTTCGGCCGGCAGAGCAGTGAGCATAACGAGGACCACACCGCTGTGTGTCGGGTCGCTGTTCGTACGACGGCCCCCGACCCGGGCGTTGCACGGGGTCGCGTCCATTTGTGAGGTGGCGGGCCTGCGAGCATGCCGAGACGGGGCAGCGCTCTGGATCCGCTGCTGTCATGGCGGGTGAGCGTTCGTGTTTCACGTGAAACATCCGCTCCCTAGGCCGACCTTCATGTGAAACGTTCGCACTTCGGCTCTGCCGAGGTGACCGCGTCCCCCGGTCGGATAGTGCCGCGAACGCATTGGACCAGCCGGTCTCTCCGGGTGCTGTGCGTGTGGCGGCCCTTGGGTCGGCGTTTCACGTGAAACATCGATCCCCGGTTCCTGGAAGTGGTCGTGGTTGCCGGTCGAGGAGCGAGGCCCGCGAGGGTATCGGGACCACTTCTGGGTCTTGACCATCCTGTCTGAACCGCGCGGTCCCTAGGTCGACGTTTCACGTGAAACGCCGCGCGCACAGCCCGCGTGCCGGTCGCATGAGCCGGTCGAGCAGCAACTCGCGAGGGTATCGGGACCATCCCAGCGCCATGGTCCTGTGCCCCGACCGGTTTGGTCGTCTTTGCGCGTGAGCGCCCCGCCTCGTGCGCGCCCGTCTCGGATGGCGCCTGCTCGAGTGTGCGCCGGGGTGTCGCATGAGCCGGTCGAGCAGCGAGGTCGCGAGCAGCGAGACCGCATAAGAGTCTCGGTCAACCTGGGTGAACCGCGGTCACCCGCTCGACCTCGAGCGTAAGACGCCGACCGCAGGCTCCCGCGTCGGACTTGGTATCCACTCGAGTAGCGAGGTCGCGAGCAGCGAGACCACTCCCAGTCCATGGTCGTTCTCGTGTGCCTGACCGGCCTCGTCGATGTTGCGCGTGGGCGTCCCCCTTCGTGGGGCTCCCGTCCCTGACAGTGCCATCCCGAAGTGCCCCCGAGGCGGTCGTGGTCGCCGATCGAGTGCTGAGGTAGCGTGAGCACGGTGTGCGGCCCGGCGTCATCCACTGCGGACCCGACTGTCGACGCCTCCTCCCCACGTCCGCGAGTGCACTGTTCACCCCCACAGATCATCGACGGCAGCAGTCACCAGCGCCGCCGCGCCTCAGGCTGGGTCGATGGGACACGTGCACATCTTCGAGTGCCCGGACGGCCAGTGCTACGTCCGGAGCACGCGGGACCTCGAACGTCGACGCGAAGCACATCGATGGCGCAAGGGCGGCGTACACGAGCCCATGAATGACGGTCCGGCTTGCGTACTTCGAGAGTCCGATCATGTGAGGACGCGTATCCGCGCGAGAAGCAGGTGCGGGGATGGGACCGGAGCCAGACGGATTCCATTTGTCACCGGGCACCTCGACGCGCTGCCACCACTGGGCAGGAAGAAACGTCGTTTAGACGGCACATCGCACAGGGCTGAAAAATTCCCGGACCGCCGGATAACGAAGGCGTAAGTGTTCTTCGGTGAGGCCCCATAGGTGAGCACTGCCCCGCACGAGAGGTGCTCCTTCGCCGCCAGGGGCACCTTCACGGGGCGCGTCTCGGACCGCCCGCCTGGCCTGCTGCGAGGGCTGTGGGCGTTGCCGCTCGGCGGGCGGACTGGTCTGTGCGAGGTGCGACCTGACCGCACCCATCTTTCCTTCGCGACCAAGTGTCGAATTGGTTGAGGGGTTTCGACACGCTCGCAACCTCGCCAATCTACCGGCGCGGGTCGCAGCGCACGCCGTGGCGGGAGGCGGATACGGCATCCGGGTCCTGCAGCGTTGGAGCGTGGGCGCACTGACCCGGCGCCCCGGGGGGTCTAGAAGCGGGCCATGGCTTCGTCCGCGCTGTAGGTGAGCCGCGCTCGCTACTTCACCCGCGTGTTGGGGCGGTGGTGGCGCCGATGTTTCACGTGGAACATCGGGTCGTTCGCGGAACGCGAGCGAACTCGCTACTCGACCGGCGGGCGGTGGGGATGCGGTGGCGTGGACATGTTTCACGTGGAACATCGGTTGGTCGCGATACCGCCGCGGGCTCGTCACTCGACCGGCGTAGATGCTCACGTGGAACACCGGGTTGTGGTCTCACGCGCGCGGGCTCGTGGGGCTGCCGAGGGAAGCAATTGCGAGCACGGAATATTACGCGAACGACCGAGGCGAGCGCGGGCGGCGGGGAAGGGCTGGGGGTGGGGGCGGGATAGAGTGGGAG
>NZ_RRYE01000103.1 GCF_004010105.1 Microbacterium sp. CPCC 204701 | reverse complement strand
CGTCCCGCCCTGCAGCAGGCGGCCGGTCCCGCGGCGGCCGGCATGATCGTCGCCGCGGTCCTCGCGCCCGCGCACGCCGCGTGGGGCGTGGTCGCTGCGCATGCGCTCGCACTGGTCCTCCTCCTCTTCGTCGGACCCGAGCCGCCGCTGTCGGCCGACGAGCAGCGCGATGCCCCGAGCGGCGTGCGCGGCGTGTTCCACGACCTCCGCGAGGCCGTCGGGTTCACCGTGCGCACGCCCTGGCTGCTGTGGACGCTGCTGTTCGCCACGGGATGGGTGCTGGTCTTCGTGGGGCCCGAGGAGGTCCTGCTGCCGTTCGTCACGCGCGACCGCATCGGCGAGGATCCGCGCTGGTTCGGCTTCCTCCTCGCGATCTACGGCGTCGGCGGGGTCGTCGGGTCGATCGTGGTGTCGTCGATGAAGCTGCCGCGCCGGTACCTCACCGTGATGATGGGCGTGTGGGGCGTCAGCACGCTGCCGTTCGCCGTCGTCGGCATCACGCACGAGTACTGGCTCATGGCCCTGTGTCTGTTCCTGGTCGGCTTCGGGTTCAGTTACGGCAACGTCATCTGGGGCACGCTGCTGCAGCGCCGCGTGCCGCGGCACATGCTCGGGCGCATCTCGAGCCTCGACTTCTTCGTGTCGCTCGCGCTCATGCCGCTGTCGATGGCGCTCGCCGGCCCGCTCGCGCAGGTCGTGCCGATCGAGACGATCTTCATCGCGGCCGGCGTCATCCCGCTCTTCCTCGGCGCCGTCGCCTACCTCGTCGCCCGCATGCCGGCGGACGAGATCGCCCATCCCCTCGACCACTGAACCGAGAACCATGCCCGCTCACCCCGCAGCCGCCCTCGTCCTCGCGCGCCCCGCCTGGTCGTGGCGCCTCGCCCCCGCACTGCTGGTGTGCCTCGCAGCGCCCGCGTTCTTCGTCGTCCGCGTGCCGTGGGTCGGATGGATGCTGCTGGCCGCGGGCCTTGCGCTCGCGCTCGTGGCCGAACGGGGGAGCGGTGGTGCGGTGCCGGATCCGGTCGCCGAGGCCTCGAACGCGGGTGCCACGCCGGCCACCGGCATCCGTCGCCGGCCCTCGCTCGTGCGTGACCTCTCGCTCATCGCGGCCGGTCTGCTCATCGTGAGCGCGATCCCGCTGAAGGCGGAGCTCGACGACCTTGCGATCCTCCGGTTCGCGGTGGCGCTCGGCGGGGCGGTCGCCGTGCCGTACGCGATCTCGCGCTGGGTGTACCGCGATCACGCCGTGCGCTTTCCGTGGCGCGGCGGCGGTCGGTGGACGACGTTCCAGTGGACATGGCTCGTCGCCGTGCTCGGGCTCGGTTGGCTGATCCTGCCGTTCTACTTCATCACGTCGGGCGTCTTCCACAACTGGCCGGTGGTCGACACGCCCGACCTCATCGCGCGGCTGTTCGTCGGCGTCGGAGCGGTGGGCATCTGGGACGAGCTGTTCTTCATCTGCACATGCTTCGCGCTGCTGCGGCGGCACTTCCCGGACTGGCAGGCCAACGTCCTGCAGGCGGTCGTGTTCGTCTCGTTCCTGTGGGAGCTCGGCTACCAGGCGTGGGGGCCGGTGCTGACCATCCCGTTCGCGCTGCTGCAGGGCTTCATCTTCATGAGAACCCGCTCGCTCTCGTACGTGGTGACCGTGCACCTGCTGTTCGACGCCGTCGTGTTCCTGGTGCTCGTCCACGCGCACAACCCGGGCGTGCTGGATCGGCTGTTCCTGGTGTGACCTCTGCCGATCTTCACGGCCGGGTAGCAGCGCGCCGGAGGTGTCAACCCCGTCGACTCGCACGCCGCGGTGCTCGACACTCGTGCCGACGACAGATCGACCGCGCCGCGCGCGGCCGAGGAGGAGGGCGGATGGATTCCCTGTGGCGGCAGACTGCCCCGCACATCCCCGACGACCCCTCGGCGCCGCCGAAGGGCAGCACGGTCGTGGTCGCCGGCGCCGGGCTCACGGGGCTCGCCGTGGCCACCATCCTCCGCCGGGCGGGCATGCGGGTCGCGGTGGTGGAGGCGCGCTCGATCGGTGCGGTCACCACCGGCAACACGACCGGGAAGCTGAGCCTGTTGCAGGCAGACGTGCTCACGCGGATCCGCGCACACGCGGGCGACGAGACGCTTCGGGCATACGTCGCGTCGAATCGTGCCGCGCAGCAATGGGTGCAGCGCGAGTTCCGTTCGGTTCCGGGCGTCGTCGCAGAGCGGCGGGCCGTCACATACACGAGCTCGACCGACGGCGTCCCGGCGATCGACCGGGAGTTCTCGGCATCGCAGGCGGCGGGCATCCCGGTCGAGCGGCTCCGCCGGCCTTCGCGCGAGGAGCTGGGCGTGCCCTTCGACATCGAGGCCGCACTGCGCCTCGACGGCCAGTTCCAGCTTCACCCGCTGCGGCTTCTCGCCGAGTTGGCCCGGCGCCTGCGCGGCGACGGCGTGCCGATCGTCACCGGGTGCCGGCTGACCGATGCCGACGTGGATGACCACGGCGTGACCGTGGAGTCGACGCGGGGCGAAGTGAGGTGCACGACTCTCGTGCTGGCCACCGGCGCCGTCCCGCTCGATCGCGGCCTGCTGTTCGCCACGCTCGTGCCTTCCCGGTCGTTCGTGGTCGCGTACGACCTCGCGCGCGAGGCATCCGTCCCGAACGGCATGTTCCTCTCGCTGGACGATCCGTCGCGCTCGATGCGGTGGGACGACTTCGGCGGCACGCGGGTTCTCACGCTCGGGTCCGGCGCGCATCCCACTGGTCGCGCGGAACGAACGAGCGATCTGCTGTCGGAGCTCGACCGATGGGCCTGCTCTTGGTGGCCGGGCGCCCGCCGCCGCACCTGGTGGGCGGCGCAGGACTACCGCAGCGTCTCGCACCTTCCGTTCGCGGGTGTGCTGCCCCGGACTGGTGGGCGGATCTTCGCAGCAACGGGATACGACAAATGGGGGATGACCAACGCGATCGCGTCAGCGCTGCGTATCGCGGGACGCATCCTCGACCGCCACGAGCCGTGGGCGGCTGCGCTGGACGCCCACCACGCCGGGATGGCCGACATCGGCGAGGCCGTGCAGGCGAACGCCAGCGTCGGGAGTCACCTCGTCGCGGACTGGGTGCGCACCGGCGTCGCGCCCGTCCGGGGCGACGCGCCCGCCGAAGGCCACGGCTACGTCGTCCGGCGAGGGATGTCGCCCGTCGCGGAGTCGACGGTGGCGGGGGTGACACGCCGCGTGTCGGGGGTGTGCACCCACCTCGGTGGCATCGTCTCGTGGAACGACGCGGAGTGCACATGGGACTGCCCGCTCCACGGCTCCAGGTTCTCCTCCGACGGGAGCGTGCTGGAGGGTCCCGCAGTGGAGCACCTCTCGCCGGCAGAGGAGTGAGCGGCTGCGGGCGGGTCGAAGGTCGAGGTGCCCGCTGTCCACGAGGCGGAGCGCGCGGCTGGGACGTCGCCGGTTCAGATGTCGTCGGGCGCGGCGGACCCGTAGGGCTCGTCGGGGATGGGCACCACCGCCACGGGCACGCCGGCCGACAGCAGCAGGAAGGCCGTGCGCGCCTCGCCCTCGCCGTCGTTCACCTCCAGCCAGCGCGGCCCTGACGCGATCCCGTCGACGATCTCCTGTGCGACATCCCCCAGATCTCGCCCCCCGACGCTGTAGTGCTCGCCGCCGTAGTAGATGTCGATTCGCTTCATCGCCGCTCCCGTCGCCCCGAAGGGTGTGAGGGTCCCACCTCCCGGCGACCGCCGCCCAACGCCTTGACAACGGCGCGCATACGGCGTAGGCGCGGGGGCGCGGGCCCGATTCAGCGCAGCATCTCGTGCTCGCCGACCGGCTCAGTCGCTTGCGGCTGGGGCGGCTCGGGCACGAGGTACAGCCCGGCCGGTGAATTGGCCGTGTGGGCGAGCGCATCGATCCACGCCGGATTCAGGCGCGGAGTGCGGCTGCCGTAGAACTTGTAGACCAGCGAGCATCGCGGGTGCACCCAGATCGTCGTCCGTCCGTCGCCGATGCTGGCGTCGTCGCGCCACGTGAAGTGGAACGGCTCGCCGCGCCGGAGCTTGGTGCCGATCACCAGCTGCAGGTGTGCGAGTGTCCGGTCGTCGAAGTCGACCTTGACGGCGCCCTCGTAAATCAACTTGCCCATGATGCGCCTCCGGCGCGAAGCCTGCAGGAGAACGAAGCGATGGTCCGCTCGGGGGGAACGCCCACCAGCCCGGTCCCTTCATGATCCCGCGCTCGGAGCCCGCGCGCCAGTGCCGGCCCGCAGACCCCGCGAGACCGTTGGTGCGTACGGCGAGACATCGTCACTCGCTCGACACGGCGGATGCGTGATCCGGCGCGCCCACCGGCTTCGATTCGGCGGAACCGCTCTGGCGCAGGAAGATCGACAGCGCGATCATCGCCCCCACCGCCAGGAACTCGGACTGCCAGTTCTGCAATGTCCTGTTCCAGAAGTCCGGCGAGCCGAGATACTCCACCCACGCGATCGGCGGATCCCCGTGCTCGGCGTTCTCGGCGTTGGTGACGACCGTGCCCGCGAGCGACTGGGCGAGCCACGACAGCGCGAACACCGCGCCCATCACCAGCAGGAGCGAGTTGGCGTAGATCGTTCGACGGATGCCGCCGGCCCTGGCCCATGCGGGGGAGTCGGGGCGTGCGTGCTCGCCGACGAGCTGCTCCTTCTCGCTTCCCGGCCCCTCGTCGCCGGGCTTCTTGGACTCGGGGGAGCCGCGCTGGACGAGCCACACGGTCGCGGCGATGAACAGGAAGAACTGGAGGAACTCCGACTGCCAGTTCTCGGCCACGTCGACGACGAAGTCTGACGAGGTGACGAATGCGACGTAGCCCTCGCCAGGCGCCCCGTGCTGCTGGAGTCGCTCGTTGCTCTCCATCCAGCCCGCAACCGACTGCCCGGCGAGGGCGAGGAAGAAGATCGCGCCGAAGAGGATGCTCAGTGCGTTGTCGCGGACCGAGCGCATGTCACCTCCCGGCCAGCGGGAGGGCGATCTGGTAGGCGAGGCCGACTGCGAGCACCGCGATCCACGACCAGAAGACCACGGCTTCTCCGGGGCGGGGTCCGGCCTCCTCGGGAGTGAAGTCGACCATGCTGTGCTCCTTCCTGTGCACCGCGGCGAGCGGTGAGCATCAGCATGCGAGGCACCGGGAAGAGGGGGAATGGCCTTGACAAGCGGTGGTGCGATGGGGACGTGCCGCGCCCGGTCGGCGGTCCCTGACGTCACACGAGCTTCAAGAGGCCTCGGCGACCGCCCGTGTAATGGGGTAGAGCAGGACGATCACGGCGGCGCCCAGGGCGGCGCCGACCAGCTGGGCGCCGATGAAGGGCAGCACCGAGGCGGGCGCGATGCCCGCGAACGTGTCGGTGAACATGCGGCCCACTGTGATGGCGGGATTGGCGAAGCTCGTGGACGACGTGAAGAAGTACGCCGCGCCGATGTAGGCGCCGACCGCGGGCGCCGCCAGCGACGAGCGGTCGGTGCGCACCAGCGCGAAGATCACGACGATGAGGCCGGCGGTCGCGACGACCTCCGACAGGAGCAGGGGCACCCCGCTGCGGTCGGTGGTGCTCCAGGACACTGCGGGCACCGCGAACATCAGGTCGGCGAGCACGGCGCCGGCGATGCATCCGAGCACCTGCGCCGGCAGGTACACCGCTGCCGTGGACCAGGCGCGCCGGTGCAGGACGATGTCGCTGAGCGTCACGACCGGGTTGAAGTGGGCCCCCGACACCGACGCGAAGACGAGGATGAGCACGGTCAGGCCGAGCGCCGTCGCGACGGCGTTCTCGAACAGCTGAAGCCCGGTGTCGCCGGGGGAGAGCCGCTGGGCGGCGATGCCCGATCCCACCACGACGGCCGCGAGGCCCGCGCTGCCGAGGAGTTCGCCGGCGGCGGCGCGCACCATCCGCCTCACGAGCCGACGAGGAGGTGGGAGACGCGGTCGAGGGCCCCCGGAACGAGGGCGTAGTACGCCCACGTCCCGCGCTTGCTTCGGGTGAGGAAGCCCGCGGCCGTGAGGATCTTGAGGTGGTGCGACACCGTCGGCTGGCTGAGGCCGACAGGTTCGATGAGGTCGCAGACGCATGCCTCGGCGTTCTCGGACGCCGCCACGATCGACAGCAGCCGGAGCCGTGTCGGATCGGCCAGGGCCTTCATGGTGACCGCGAGCTGCTCCGCCTCTGGGGCAGTGAGCGGCTCGCGGACGAGCGGGGAGCAGCACGCGCCGGCGCTGACGTCGGCGACCTCGATCATGGTGGGCACGGATCGATGATAGTCGATATTGACAACCGTCGATATAGCGGACGAGAATCATGCATCGAAGATCATCGATATGCCCGGAGGCTGCTGTGACCCTGCTCGACCTCACCCCGCGCGTCGCCGACACCGATCGGCTCGCAACGCTTCCCGTCGCGATCATCGGCGCCGGGCCCATCGGACTGGTTGCCGCGGCCCACCTCCTCGAACGCGGGCTCGACTTCGTGGTCTTCGAGGCGGGCGACGACATCGCAGCGAGTGTCCGGTCGTGGGGGCACACACGCCTGTTCTCGCCGTGGCGGCATCTCGTCGACCCCGTTGCGCTGCGGCTCCTCGAGGAGCAGGGGTGGCAGCATCCGGAACCCGGCGCAGCGCCGACCGGACGCGAGCTGGTCGAGCGCTACCTCGAGCCGCTGGCGCGGATGGAGGAGATCGCCTCACGCATCCGGCTGCGCACCGAGGTCGTCGCCGTGGCCCGCGAGGGCATGGACCGCACGCGCACGCGTGCACGCGCCGCGACCCCGTTCGCCGTCCGCGTGCGCACCGATGACGGCGAGATCGTCGACGTCGCCGCCCGCGCCGTGATCGACGCCTCCGGCACGTATCGCAGCCCCAATCCGCTCTCCTCCAGTGGGCTCGACCTGCTCGGCTCCGACGAGATCGCCGACCACGTCATGCCGGCGCTTCCCGACGTCCTCGGCCGGGATCGCGCGGTCTTCGCGGGTCGCCGCACCCTCGTCGTCGGCGCTGGTCATTCCGCGGCGAACACGCTTCTCGCCCTCGCGGAGCTGGCCCGCGACGAGCCGGGAACCACCGCCGCGTGGGCGATCCGCAATTCCCAGGCGGTCAGGGTGTCGTCGTCCGCGGACGACGAGCTCGCCGACCGGGCGCGACTGGGGAGCCGGGTCGACCGCGCGATCGCGGACGGCCTCATCGAGGTGATCGACGGGTTCGAGATCGAGCGCGGACGCCGCGCCGCGGGCGGAGTCGAGCTGACCGGCACGCGTCGCGGCCGACTCGAGACGCTCCGCGCCGACGTGGTCGTGCGCGCGACCGGATTCCGCCCCGACCTCGGCATCCTGCGCGAGATCCGTCTCGAGCTCGACGACGTGGTCGAGGCGCCGAAGCGTCTCGCGCCGCTCATCGACCCCAATGTGCACTTGTGCGGCACGGTCGAGCCGCACGGGTTCCGCGAACTGCAGCACCCCGAGCCCGGCTTCTTCGTCGTCGGCATGAAGTCGTACGGTCGCGCGCCGACCTTCCTCCTGGCGACGGGTTACGAGCAGGTGCGTTCGGTCACCGCATGGATGGCGGGGGATGCCGCCGCCGCTGCGAAGGTGGAGCTCGTGCTGCCGGCGACCGGCGTGTGCTCGACGGACTCCGCACGCGCGGGAGGATGCTGCTCCTGATGCACGTGCGAGAGTTGCGCCCCGAGGACTGGCCTGCCGTCGAAGAGATCTACCGGCACGGCATCGAGGACGGCGAGGCGACGTTCGAGACCCGGACACCGGCCTGGCACGACTTCGATGCCGGCAGGGTCGCCGCGCCGCGTCTGGTCGCGCACGACGGCGACGGTCGCGTCGCCGGCTGGGCCGCGGCATCCGCGGTGTCATCCCGCCCGGCGTATCGCGGGGTGATCGAGCACTCGGTCTATGTGCATCGCGACGCGCGCGGGCAGGGCATCGGGGCGCTCCTCCTCGACGCGTTCATCGAGGGTGCCGACTCCGCGGGGTATTGGACGATCCAGTCGAGCGTGTTCCCCGAGAACGCGGCGAGCCTGCGGGTGCACGAGCGCGCCGGCTTCCGCATCGTCGGGCGGAGGGAGCGCATCGCGCAGTCGCTGCTCGGACCCCACGCCGGGCGATGGCGCGACACGGTGCTGATCGAGCGGCGGAGCGCGCGCAACGGGCGCTCGGAGCAGCCGGTGTAGATAGACTGCGGTCTATGGATCCTGGTGCCGCCGACCGGTCGCTGACCGTGCTCGCTGATCCGACGCGCGTGCGCATCCTCCGTCTGATCAGGGACTCCGGCGACGGTCGCGTCCTGGTTGGCCGGACCGCAGACGCCCTTGGGCTGACGCAGCCGACGGTGAGCCACCACATGCGCGCACTCCTCGACGACGGCATCGTCGAGCGGCATCCGGAGGGACGGCGAGTCTGGTACTCGATCGCGCCCGACAGCGGGGATCGCGTCGACGCCGTGATCGGCGGTCCCGCCGTGGAGTCGACGCCGGCCGATCTGGAGCGGATCGCGCGCGACCTCTCGATGCGGTTCCGCGGCACATTCGGCCCCGAGACGGTGGCGCGCTGCGTCGACGAGAGCTATCGCCTCCTGGCGCGCGGTTCGTCGCCGCGGCTGGCGTCGCGGACGGCGGCGTTCGCGGCGGCGCGGCTCGAGGCGCTGAGTCGCGCCGCCGTGCGTGCCGAC
>NZ_RRYE01000102.1 GCF_004010105.1 Microbacterium sp. CPCC 204701 | reverse complement strand
GGCCACGATGACGTCGGCCGCTTCGAGCACGCGCAGGCCCTTCACCGTGAGGAGGCCGGCGTCACCAGGCCCTGCCCCGACGAGCCACACCTTCCCGGTCGCGTCGGCGGTCATCGGGCACCTCCCGTGACGAGGAGGCCGCGGCGCTTCAGCATCCTTCGCTCCAGCGGGCCGAAGAAGACGAGCTCGATCAGGATGCCGATCGCGAGGATGAGGATGATGGTGGCGAGCACCCCTGCCATGTCGGCGAGTTCCCGTGACTGATCGAGCATCGAACCGAGGCCGAAGCCGATCGAGCCGCCGGTCGCGATGATCTCGGCCGCCATGAGCGAGCGCCACGAGAACGCCCATCCCTGCTTGAGTCCGGCGAGATAGCCGGGCAGGGCCGCGGGAAGGATCACCGAGGTCGCGAGTTGCCAGCGCGTCGCACCCAGCACCGTGCCGACGCGGCGCAGCTGCGGCGGGACCTGGTCGATGCCGGCGATGAGGCCATTGACGATCGAGGGGATGGCGCCCATGAGGATCACGAAGTAGACGGTCGCGTCCGACAGCCCGAACCAGATGATCGCGGCGGGCACCCACGCGACCGAGGGAAGCACCTGCAGGCCCGAGATGATCGGGCCGACGGCGCGGCGGATGGGCCGGACCTCGGCCAGCAGGAGCCCGATGGGCGTGCCGACGACGATGGCGATCAGGAAGCCGACGATGCCCCGCTCGAGGCTCGTCATCACGGCCTCCTGGAGGCGGCCGGTGTCCCAGGCCAGGCCCAGGGCATTCCACACGTCGAGAGGGCTGGGCACCTTGTCGGGGCGCGGCTGCGCGATAACGACGTACAGCTGCCACGCGACGATCAGCAGCAGCACGAAGACGACCGGCGGCACGACGCTCGCCGCGAACCGGCGCCAGCGGCCGGCCTCGCGATCCGTCGTCGTCTGGAGGCTGTCGAGCCCGGCCTCCAGCGAGCGCAGGTCATCCGAGTGAGCGGATGGGGCATCCGTCTTAGCGACGGTGAGGGTCTCAGGCGGCATTGCGGCGGATCTCCTTCCGCAGCTGGTCGGTGATCTCGACCGAGAGCGCGGCGACCTCGGGCGACTCGATGCGGCGACCCGTGGTCTTGGCGATGGTCCACTCCTGGACGATGCGGCCGGGGCGGCTGCCCATCAGCACCACGCGCTGGCCGAGGCGCGCTGCCTCGCGCACGTTGTGGGTGACGAACACGATCGTGCGGCCGGTGGCCCGCCACACGCGTTCGAGCTCCTCGTGGAGGAGGTCGCGGGTGATGGCGTCGAGCGCGGCGAAGGGCTCGTCCATCAGCAGGACGGGACGGTCCTGGGCGAGGGCCCGAGCGAGCGCGACGCGCTGGCGCATGCCGCCCGACAGCTCGTGCGGGCGCTTCTCCGCGGCATCCGCGAGGTTCACCGCATCGAGCAGCGCGATCGCCTTCTCTCGGCGCTCGCCGCGGCGCACGCCCCGCAGGCGAAGCGCCAGCTCCACGTTGCGCCGGGCCGTCAGCCAGGGCATGAGGGCGGACTCCTGGAACATCACGGCCGAGCCGGCCGCGGGCGTCTCGACGCGCCCGGACGTCGGCCGGTCGAGGCCCGCGATGAGGTTGAGGAGCGTGGACTTGCCGCAGCCCGATGCCCCGAGGAGGCACACGAATTCGCCGGGGGCGATGTCGAGCGAGACGTCGTCGAGTACGACCGGGCCGGTGCCGAACCGCTTCGAGATGCCGTCGATGCGCACTGCCGGCGCGGGAGCGGGCGCCGGCCGGCGCACCGGTGTGACGCCGTCGAAGCTCGGGCTGAGTGGGGTGGACGCCCCCGCGCCCGGCGTCGCCTGAGCGGCACCGGACGCGGGAGCGGGAGCGGAGCTCATGTCAGTCCTCACCGAGCCCTGCCGCCGACACGGTGTCGGCGCCGTCGGACTCCCGCAGCTCGTTCAGCAGCCGCAGGTCGAACAGGCCCTCAATCGAGCCCTCCTTCTGCGTGCCGGCCGCGACGCCGTCCTCGACGAGTGCCTCGAATGTGTCGGCGTGCGGGTCGACCGAGAACGTGACGTGCTCGAGCGCCCGCGTGATGACCTCGTCGGCCAGCGGCTTGCCGGTCTCGGCCTCGATCGCGCCGTTGATCACGGCGGGGGCGTCGGCCGGGTTGTCGGCGATCCACTGCACGGCGTCGGCGTGACCCTCGAGCAGGTCGGCGACCACGTCGGGGTGCTGGTCGAGGAAGTCCTTGCGCACCAGCAGCACGGTGGTCGGGAACTCGCCGTCCTCCCACAGGTCGGCCTCGTCGACCAGCACGTGGGCGCCGGCGTCGACGATGAGCCGCGACACCCAGGGCTCGGGCAGCCATGCGCCGTCGACCTCGCCCTCCTGGAAGAGCGTCAGCGTCTGGGCGTTCTCGGTCGGCGTGATCTGCACGTCGCCGCCCCCCGACGTGTCGGTCTCGTACCCCTCGTCGACGAGCCACGTGCGCAGCGCGACGTCCTGCGTGTTGCCGAGCTGCGGCGTCGCGAGCGTGGTGCCCGCGAGGTCGGACGCGTCGTCGATGCCCTCGCGCACGACGAGCGCGGCGCCCCCGGTCGCGGCGCCCGCGACGATGCGCGCGGACTCGCCGCCGGACTGGATGAACGTGTTGATCGACGGGTTCGGGCCGATGTAGGTCGCGTCGATCGCGCCCGCCGAGAGCGCCTCGATCGCGGCAGGGCCGGCGTTGAACACCTGGGTCGTGACCTCGAGGACGCCGAGGGCGTCCTCGAAGAGGCCCTCCTCGAGCCCGACCAGGGCTGGCGCGTGCGTGACGTTCGCGAAGTAGCCGAGGCGCAGCTCGCTCACCGGCTCGGCGGCCTGACCTGGGTCAGCCGAGGCGGCAGCACAGCCCGACATCATGGCGGCCACGAGTCCCAGAGTGGTGATCGTCGTCGCAGTGCGGATGTTGTTCACGGTGTCGCCTCCTTCGTTCGGCAGATACAGGGATGGGTGGAGCGCGTGCGACCCGAGCCGGTGCTCAGTCGCGCACGATGCCGGCGGCGAGCGTCGCGCCGTCGGACGGATGGATCACGAGGAACGAGCCCCCGTGGCGGCTGGTGCGGTACGGCTCGAGCGGCAGGTCGGCCGCCAGCCGCAGCCGCACGCGGCCGATGTCGTTGGTCTCGAGCGTCTGCGCCGGCACGTGCGTCAGCTGGTCGAGGTCGTAGCGCGACTCGATCTGGGCGACGAGCGCCTGCACGGTCGCCGTGCCGTGCTTGACGAGAACGCGGATGCCGGGGATCAGCGTCCGCGCGTCGAGCTGGAAGAGCTCCGCCTCGAACTCGCGCTGGGCCGACGGCAGCGTGCCGGCCGCTGCCACCACCGCACCGCGGGCGGTGTCGACGTCGTCGGCGAGCTCCAGCGACACCGACTGCGGCGCCCTCGCCTCGTCCACCTCGACGCCGGCGGACCGGATGCCGGTGACCGAGGTCGCGATGCCCGACGGGAAGACCTCGACCCGATCGCCGACGCGCACGGCGCCGCTCGAGATCCGGCCGGCGACCGCGCGGTAATCACGCAGGCGCTCGGTCTCTGCCGGGTCGGCCGCGACCTCGGGGGCAAGACCCCCCTGCGGGCGCAGCACGAGCTGCACCGGCAGCCGCAGCGGCTCGAGCCCGGCGTCCAGCGCGTCCGCACCCGGAAGCGTCTCGAGCAGCTCGAGCAGCGCCGGGCCGTCGTACCAGGGGGTCCGCTCGGAGCGGTCGACGACGTTGTCGCCCTCGAGGGCCGACACCGGCAGCACGTGCAGGTCGTCGATGCCGAGCTCGGCCGCGACGGCCGCGGCGTCGCGCGCGACGGCGGCGAAGGCGTCGCCTGCGAATCCGACCAGGTCGATCTTGTTGACCGCGAGGATCACATGCGGCACGCGCAGCAGCGCGACGACGGCGAGGTGGCGCCGGGTCTGCTCCACGACGCCCTTGCGCGCGTCGACGAGCACGACCACGGCGTCGGCGGTCGTCGCACCCGTGACCATGTTGCGCGTGTACTGCACGTGTCCGGGGCAGTCCGCGAGGATGAACGACCGCGAGCCGGTCGAGAAGTAGCGGTACGCGACGTCGATCGTGATGCCCTGCTCGCGCTCGGCCCGCAGGCCGTCGGTGAGCAGCGCGAAGTCGAACTCGCCGTGCGCGAATCCGCGATCGGCCGACGTGCGGGCGACCTGCTCGAGCTGGTCGGCGAGGATCGCCTTGGAGTCGTGCAGCAGGCGCCCGACCAGCGTCGACTTGCCGTCGTCGACCGACCCCGCCGTCGCGAACCGGAGCAGCGTGGGTTTCTCGGCCGAAACCGGTCGCGGTGCTTCGACGCGCTCGGCGACCGTGGACTGGGCATCGAGCGACATCAGAAATACCCGTCCTTCTTGCGGTCCTCCATGGCCGCCTCGCTGAGGCGGTCGTCGGCGCGGGTCGCGCCCCGCTCGGTAAGGGTCGACACGGCGACCTCGGCGACGATGTCGGGGACGGATGCCGCGTCCGAATCGATCGCGCCGGTGCAGCTCATGTCGCCCACCGTGCGGTAGCGCACCGTGCGGACCTCGACAGACTCGTCGCCGCGCGGCGGCGAGAACGGTCCGACGGGGCGCCACATGCCGTCGCGGCGGTACACCTCGCGCTCGTGCGCGAAGTACAGCGGCGGCAGCGCGATGCCCTCGCGCTCGATGTAGCGCCAGACGTCCAGCTCGGTCCAGTTCGAGATCGGGAACGCGCGCACGTGCTGACCGGGCGTGTGGCGGCCGTTGTACAGGCTCCACAGCTCGGGTCGCTGGTTGCGCGGATCCCACTGCCCGAACTCGTCGCGCAGCGAGATGATGCGCTCTTTCGCGCGTGCCTTGTCCTCATCGCGGCGCGCACCGCCGAAGACGGCGTCGTGCCGGCCCGCCGCGATCGCGTCGAGCAGCGGCACGGTCTGCAGCGGGTTGCGGGTGCCGTCGGCGCGTTCGTGCAGGCGGCCGTCGTCGATGTAGTCCTGCACGCGGGCGACTTCCAGACGGATGCCGAGACGCCGCACCGTCTCGTCGCGGAAGGCCAGCACCTCGGGGAAGTTGTGTCCGGTGTCGACGTGAAGCACCGGGAAGGGCACCTTGCCGGGCGTGAACGCCTTGGTCGCCAGGTGCAGCACGACGACGGAGTCCTTGCCGCCCGAGAACAGCAGCACCGGCCGCTCGAACTCGGCGACGACCTCGCGGATCACGTGGATCGCCTCGGCCTCGAGCAGGTCAAGCGTGGAGAGCTCGGTTCCCCGCTGCCCAGAACAGGTGATCTCGCCTGCGCAGGACGAATCCTCGGGGATCGTCCTGCCCTCGCCAGATGTCCTGTTTTTAGCGACGAGGGTTTCCGTGAGTGTCCGAGTCATACGTGGAGCCCGCATTCCGTCTTCGAGAGGCCGGCCCAGCGGCCGGACCGGGGATCTTCGCCGGGGGCGACCGGCTTCGTGCACGGTTCGCAGCCGATCGAGGGGTAGCCGTTCGAGACGAGGAGGTTGACCGGCACTTGGTGGGCGCCGGCGTAGTCGAGCAGATCGTCGAAGGTCCACGCGGCGACGGGGTTGACCTTCACCAGGCCGTTGCGCTCGTCCCAGGTCACGAGCGGGGTGTTCGCGCGGGTCGGCGCCTCATCGCGGCGGACGCCGGTGAACCACACCTCGTATCCGGCCAGCGCGTCCTGGAGCGGCGCGACCTTGCGGCGCGCGCAGCACAGCCCGGGGTCGCGCGCGAAGAGCTTCGCGCCGAACTCGGCGTCCTGCTCGGCGACGGTCTGCTCGGGCAGCACGTCGACGATCCGCACGTCCAGCACGCGGCCCACCTCGTCGCGCGTGAAGCGGGTCTCGGCGAAGTGGTAGCCGGTGTCGAGGAACAGCACGTCGACGCCGGGCAGCTGCTCGGCGACGAGGTGCGGCAGCGCGGCGTCGGCCATCGAGCACGCGACGGCTGCGGCATCCGTCCCGAAATTGCGGGCGACCCACGCGACCACGTCGGCGGGGGATGCCTCGTCCGCGGCGAGACTGCGCAGCTCGCGCTCGCCCTGCTCCGCGAGCGCCCTGAGCTCTTCGCGCGAGCGCTTCACGGCGACTCGTGGTGCGAGCGACACGGTCATTGGAGGGCCTCCTCGTCGGCGCGGTGAGCCCACTGGGCGAACGTCTCGCCGGCGGCGGCATCCCGCTCCGACAGGAAGCGACGTACCACGCGGTCGACGTAGTCGGCGATGCCGTCGGCGGCGACCTTGAGCCCGCGCACGGTGCGGCCGAGGCCCGGCTCGTCGCGGTCCTGTGACGCGAGGCCGCCGCCGAGGTGCACCTGGTAGCCCGGGACCTGCTCGCCGTCGATCATCACGAGCTGGCCCTTGAGCCCGATGTCGGCGGTCTGGATGCGGGCGCACGAGTTGGGGCATCCGTTCACGTGGAGCGAGATCGGATGCGGGAGGTCGAAGCCCTTCAAGCGCTCTTCGAGGTCCAGCACGGCCGCCGTCGCGTTGACCTTGGTCTCGACGATCGCGAGCTTGCAGAACTCGATTCCGGTGCACGCGATCGTGCCCCGGCGCAGGAGGCTCGGGCGCGCCTGCAGCCCGAGGACGTCCAGGTCGGCGATGAGCGGCTCGACGTTCGCCTCGGGCACGTCGAGGATCACGAGCTTCTGGTGCGGGGTCGTGCGCAGGCGGCTCGATCCGTGCGCCTCGATGACGTCGGCGAGCTTCGCGAGAGTCGGGCCCGACACGCGGCCGACCAAGGGTGTGACGCCGATGTAGAAGAGGCCGTCCTTCTGGCGATGGACGCCGACGTGGTCGCCGTGGGTCTTGGGCTTGGCGGGCGCCGGACCGTCGGGCAGCGCGTAGCCGAGGTACTCGTCCTGCAGCACCTGCCGGAATTTCTCGGCCCCCCACTCCGCGAGGAGGAACTTCAGGCGCGCCTTGTTGCGCAGGCGCCGGTAGCCGTAGTCCCGGAAGATCTCGGCGACGCCATGCCAGGCATCCGCCACCTGATCCGGCCGGACGAAGACGCCGAGGCGCTCGCCGAGACGCGGGGTGGTCGACAGCGCACCGCCCACCCACAGGTCGTAGCCGATGCCGAGCTCGGGGTGCTCGACCGCGACGAACGCGACGTCGTTGATCTCATGCACGACGTCTTGGCTCGGGTGGCCGGTGATGGCCGATTTGAACTTGCGAGGGAGGTTCGCCAGCGACTCATCGCCGATGAAGCGCTCGGTGATCTCGTCGATCTGCGGTGTCGGGTCGATGAGCTCGTCGGCGGCGATGCCGGCGACGGGGGAGCCCAGGATGACGCGCGGCACGTCTCCGCACGCCTCGGTCGTCTGCAGGCCCACACCCTCGAGCCGGCGCCAGATCTCGGGCACGTCCTCGACGCGGATCCAGTGCAGCTGGATGTTCTGGCGGTCGGTGATATCGGCGGTGTCGCGCCCGAACTCCGTCGAGATGCCCGCGATGACGCGCAGCTGCTCGGTGGTCAGCTGCCCTCCGTCGATGCGCACGCGGAGCATGAAGTACTCGTCCTCGAGCTCTTCGGGACTCAGCGTCGCGGTGCGGCCGCCGTCGATGCCGGGCTTGCGCTGCGTGTACAGCCCCCACCAGCGGAAGCGGCCGTGCAGGTCGGTCGGGTCGATGCTGGCGAAGCCGCCGGCGGCGTAGACGTTCTCGATGCGCTCGCGCACGTCGAGTCCGCCGCCCTGCTGCTTCCACTCCTCGTTGCCGTTGAGCGGCGCGGTGCCGTCGATCTTCCATTGGCCGTTGGGCTTGGACGACGGCCGCGGGGGGCGAACGGCAGCGCGCGGTCGCTCGGGGGCGCTGAGCGCTTCGGTGTCGCTGATGGTCACGGTGCCTCCGGGGGACTCCCGAGCAGCGCTCGGGCGGACTCCATCGAGCCCATTCCGTGAGGCTAGAAGCGTGCGCGGCCGCGGCCTATCCGAATGTCAAGCGGCGTTAACCGACGTAACCGTGCGTCACACACTTGCGCGGTCGCAGCTCGCGGACTGGGTGCGGCCCGCAGCCAGGCGTCATCTGGAACCCGACACCGTTCCGTCATCAAACAGACAGCGCTAGAACGTGTTCGCCGCGCTCCACGTTCATCCGCGGGCCGGAGGGTCTGTCGTGGCGGCGGGGTCGCCGCCATGGGGATTGCGCCGTACGGCGCAGAAAGAGATGCGTGGTGACTGACGTCGTCGCGAGCGAGGGGCCGGGACACGGGGGCCCGCGGATCACCTTCACCGTGTTCCGGTCGATGGACGACCCGATGCTGCGCTCGTGGGTGCGATTCCGCTCGCCGCTGGTCGGCTCGTCCGTACCGGACGAGCTGCAGGCCCTGGGCCGCGGCGAGGATGCGCCGCGGCGCGGACGGCAGACCGGTGCCGCCGAGCCGGGCTTCTGGCGCCTGCTGGCGTCGAACAACCGCGAGGTCGGGCGCAGCTACCTGCTGTACCGCAGTTTCGACCACGCTCGCACGCATGTGCAGCAGTTGCAGGCGGAGCCCGATGACCTTGCGGCCGCGTATGTGTCGGGGCCGCACAACGGCGCCCGCGGGTGGGTCGTGACGTTCCAGGGCACGCCGGTGATGACGTGCGCGCGGTGGTACGACTCGACGTCGGCCCGCGCGGCCGCTGCGGCCGGCGCGCTCGCGGCCCTGCCGACTGCCCAGGTGGCGGACGTGCCCGATCGGAGCGGCCCTTCGGGGCGCTTCCTGCGGCGTGCCGAGCAGGGCGCCG
>NZ_RRYE01000101.1 GCF_004010105.1 Microbacterium sp. CPCC 204701 | reverse complement strand
AACCGCCGCCCTCGCGCCGGTGGCTGTGGGCGTACGCCGCGTCGGCGCTCGGTCTGGCCATGCTGCCCATCGGCGCCTTCGCCGTCGGGGGCCTCGTCCTCGCACAGGGGATTCGCGGCGCGGCGAGCCTTGCCGACGCGTTCTTCGCTGCCCTCGTGTGGCTCGTGCCGGCGACGCTGACCGTCGGCGTGGTGTTCGCGGGCGCCGTGGTCGTGCTGGTCCGCGCGCTCTCGCTCGGGCTGCGCGCGGGCACGCACGCGGTGCGCAGCCGCGTGGGATGGCAGGCCTGGACCACCGAGCGTCTCCTGGACTCCGCGCGCACGATCCTCTTCCCGCTGTACTCGAGCCTGTTCACCCCGGTCTGGCTGCGGCTGCTGGGGGCGCGGGTCGGGCGCGACGTGGAGGCATCCACCGTTCTGCTCATCCCCTCGATGACCCAGATCGACGACGGCGCGTTCCTCGCCGACGACACGATGGTGGCCTCGTACGAGCTGCGCCGGGGCTGGATGCGCCTCGGCCCCGTGCGGATCGGCAAGCGGGCGTTCCTCGGCAACTCGGGCATGGCGCCGCCCGGGCATCGCGTTCCGCGCGATGGTCTCGTCGCAGTGCTGTCGTCGGCGCCCGTCAAAGCGAAGGCGGGGTCGTCCTGGCTCGGATCGCCGGCCGTCCGACTGCGCCGCCAGCCCAGCGACGCCGACCAGAGCCGCACCTACAAGCCGCCCGTGCGGCTTCGCGTGGCGCGGGCGCTGTGGGAGGTCTGCCGGATCGTGCCGGTATTCGTGACGTGCGGCATCGGACTGCTCGTGCTGTTCGGGCTCGCCGCGCTGGTCGAACACGCAGGACCCCTCGCAGCGCTGCTGCTGTCGGGTGTCGTGCTGCTGGCCGCCGGCGCGCTCGCGGCGGGCGTCACGACGGCGGCGAAGTGGGCGATCGTCGGAGCGATCCGCGCCGGCGAGCAGCCGCTCTGGTCGAGCTTCGTGTGGCGCACCGAGGTGTCGGACACGTTCACCGAGATGGTCGCCGCGCCGTGGTTCGCGCGCAGTGCCGCCGGAACGCCGGCGCTGGCGGTATGGCTCCGCTCGCTCGGCGCGACGATCGGGCGCGGTGTGTGGTGCGAGAGCTACTGGCTTCCCGAGCCCGACCTCGTGACGCTCGGCGACGCCTCGACCGTCAACCGCGGGTGCGTTGTGCAGACGCACCTGTTCCATGATCGAATCATGAGCATGGACACCGTCGACCTCGAGGCGGGCGCGACGCTCGGCCCTCACAGCGTGATCCTTCCAGCGGCCACGATCGGCGCGCACGCCACCGTCGGACCGGCATCGCTGGTGATGCGCGGCGAGACCGTGCCGGTCGGGTCACGCTGGAGCGGCAATCCGATCGGGCCGTGGCGCGCGGTCAAGGTCCGCTCGTACCAGTCGATATCGTGATCGGCGCCCACGACCGGTACGCGCCGCAGAGCGGGGACCCGTCGTTCGACGTCCGCTCGTACGACCTCGAGGTCGACTACCGCGTGCGGACGAACAGGCTTCAGGGCCGCGCGACCGTGAATGCCGTCGCGGCCGAGCGCATCGGATCGGTGCGGCTCGACCTGATCGGCCTGCGCGTCACGCGCCTGCGCGTCGACGGCGAGCAGCAGACGAGATTCCAGCAGGGCCCGCGGTCGCTCCGCATCGCGCTGCCGAGGACGTTCGAGGCGGGGGAGGAGTTCTCGATCGACATCGCGTATGCCGGTGCGCCGTCGCCGCGCCGGTCGCGGTGGGGCGCGATCGGCTGGGAGGAGCTCGAAGACGGCGCGCTGGTCGCCGCGCAGCCCACAGGGGCGCCGACGTGGTTCCCCTGCAACGACCGCCCGGACGACCGAGCCCGCTACCGGATCGCGGTCACGACCGACGACGGCTACGCCGTCGCCGCAACCGGCGTGCCCTCGGAGCCCGCCCGTGTGGCAGGACGCATCCGCCGCGAGTTCTGCTCCGACGTGCCGATGGCCACGTACCTCGCCGCCGTCCACATCGGCCGCTACCGCGAGGAGGTCGTCGGCACCACCCGGCTCGTGTATCCGGCTCGCCTGAAGTCCGCCGTCCGGCGTGCCTTCGCCGATGTCCCCCGCATACTGGCGTGCTTCGAGGAGGCGTTCGGGGCGTACCCGCAGGACACGTGCACCGTCGTGGTCACCTCCGACGCCCTCGAGATACCGCTCGAGGCGCAGGGCCTCGTGGTGTTCGGCTCGAATCACCTCGAGGCGGACTCGGCTCGGCTGATCCCGCACGAGCTCGCCCACCAGTGGTTCGGCAACAGCGTCGGAATCGGGCGCTGGCGCGACATCTGGCTCAATGAGGGATTCGCGTGCTTCGCGGAATGGGTCTGGTCCGAGGCCTCGGGCGGTCCATCGATCGCAGAGCTCGCCGATCGGCATCACGCCGCCCTGGCGGCGGCCCCGCAGGATCTGCTGCTGTCGGACCCCGGACCCGACACCATGTTCGACGACCGCGTCTACAAGCGCGGGGCGCTGACGCTGGAGGCGCTGCGCAGGGGGGTCGGCGACGCCGTCTTCGGCGAGATCGTCCGCACGTGGGTCGCCGGCCACCGGCACGGGATCGTCACGACCGAGGACTTCCGCGCCTGCGTGGAGCGGGTCGGCGGGACCGTGGCGGAGGCGCTGATCGACGTGTGGCTCGACCGGCCCGAGGTCCCGCCGCTCGTCACGCGCGCCGCACCGCGACGCTGACGAGGACGCCGGGCGGGGACGCAGGCTCCCAGCCGGTCGCCATCACGCCGTCGGGGAGCACCGCCGTCCAGCTTGCGGCAGCCTCGCGGACCACGACCGTCGCAGGCTCCACGCGCAGCCCGCGGCCGTCCGCCTTGAGTGCCGCTTCGATGCGCGTCCAGTCCCGGAGCGTCGCCGCGCGTCCTGGATCGATGATCCCCCGCATCCCGGCGGCCTCCCGGCGGGGGTCGACGAGTGGCTCCGCGTCCACGCCGAGGCCTGTGACGCCGTCCGCGCGTGAGGAGACGGCAGCCACAGCGAGCGCGCCCGCGTACGACACGCTCGCGACGAAGGGCTCGTTCGTGACGATCACCGGGCCGTGGGGTCCGCCGCAGCGGGCGCACGGGTTGTCGAGCTCGGCGCCGGGCGGCAGCATGCTCTGCAGCAGGGCCCACGCCGTGGCCCGTCGCTCCGCCCCGGTCGGGATCTCGCGCCATCGCACGGCGACGGGGGGCAAGGCGCTCATGTCACACCTTCGGCGCGTGGGTCTCGATCGCGACGATCCCAGAGCCCGGGTTGTCGGTCGACAGGTGCACGACCGAGAACGCGGCAGGCTCGAGCGCCGACGCGCTGCCGAGGTAGGACCCGCGCAGCGTGCCGGTCGCCAGCGCGATCTCGTTCATGATGTCGGGCAGCACCGGGCCGTGACTGCACAGCACGGCTGGCTTGCGCGCGCGGACGCGCTCGCCGACGATCCGGCGCGGGTCGGAGGTGCCGTCCTCCCACGCGTCCTGACCGATGAGCTGCGTCGTGTGCACTTTGCGGCGGAGCACCTCCGAAAGCGGCGTGATCGTCCTGACGCAGCGGGTCGCGGGGCTCGAGATGAGCTTGCGGGCGCCGAACGAGGCGAGCGGTCCGACGATCGACGTCGCCTGCTTCTTGCCGCGCGGCGACAACGGCCGCTCCGCATCCTCCCCCTGCCACCCGCCGCGTTCGACGGCCTTGGCATGCCGCAGCACGATGATCGGGAAGGTGCGCAGCACGCCCTCTTCGACAATACGCACGAAGTTCTCGACGATCTCGACGTCGACCGGGTAGCTGAGCCGGGCCATCGCCTTCTTGGGCGTGACCCACTCCAGCGCGGCGATCTCGCGGTTCGGCACGAACTCCGATGCCCGGATCGCGGCATCCGTCGCCTCGGCGGCCCAGTAATGCACGATCTTGGTGCGCTTGCTCGGAAGGTGGTAGCGCGAGACGCCCACCGGCACGCCGAGTGAGACACGGATGCCGGTCTCTTCGTGGATCTCGCGCGCCGCCGTCTCGGCGAGCATCTCACCGGGGTCGACCTTGCCCTTCGGAAGCGTCACATCGCGGTACTTGGTGCGGTGGATGAGGAGGACGCGCAGCTTGTCGTCGACGACACGCCACACGACGCCCCCCGCCGCGTAGACGGCGGTCTCGGTCATCGAACCGCCCGTGCGCGTCGGCGGCGCTGCACGTTCGCCATGGTCTTGTCCTGCAGGTCGATGAGCGCGGCGCCGTCGTCGCCGATGTTGTGGCGAACCCACTCACCGTCGGGCCCAAGGTGCCACGAACTCGTGCCGTCGCTCATCGCGAGGTCGAACAGGTCGCTCAGCTCCTTGACATGCGCGGCCGACGACACCCGCACCAGCGCCTCGACGCGGCGGTCGAGGTTGCGGTGCATCATGTCGGCGCTGCCGATGTACGCGACGGGGTCGCCGTCGTTGTGGAAGGCGAAGATGCGCGAGTGCTCGAGGTAGCGGCCGAGGATCGAGCGGACCGTGATGTTCTCGCTCATGCCCGGAACGCCGGGCTTGAGCGAGCAGATGCCGCGCACCCACACCTCGACCTTCACACCGGCGAGGCTGGCGCGGTACAGGGCGTCGATGATCTGCTCGTCGACCATCGAGTTCACCTTGATGCGGACGCTCGCGGGCTTGCCGTCGAGAGCATTGCGGCGCTCCCTCTCGATGAGGCGGAGCAGTCCCTTGCGCAGATGCAGGGGGGCCACGAGCAGCCGTTTGAACTTCTTCTCGATCGCGTAGCCGCTCAGTTCGTTGAACAGGCGCGTGAGGTCACGGCCGACCTGGTCGTCGGCGGTGAAGAGGCCGAAGTCCTCGTAGATGCGGCTCGTCTTGGGGTTGTAGTTGCCGGTGCCGACGTGGCTGTAGCTGCGCAGCACGCCGTTCTCTTCGCGGATGACCAGCGCGAGCTTGCAGTGGGTCTTGAGGCCGACGAGCCCGTAGACGACGTGCACGCCCGCCTTCTCGAGCTTGCGCGCCCACACGATGTTGTTCGCCTCGTCGAAGCGGGCCTTGATCTCGACCAGCGCGAGCACCTGCTTGCCCGCCTCGGCGGCGTCGATGAGCGCCTCGACGATGGGGCTGTCGCCCGATGTGCGGTACAGCGTCTGCTTGATGGCGAGCACGTGGGGATCTTTGGCCGCCTGCTCGAGGAAGGCCTGCACGCTCGTCGCGAACGACTCGTACGGGTGGTGCACGAGGACGTCGCCCTTGCGGATCGACGCGAAGATGTCGGCGCGCTCGTTGTTGTCGCCGGGCTGGAAGGCGAGCGCCGTCGTCGGCACGTGCGGCTTGTACCGCAGACCGGGGCGGTTGATCCGGCCCAGGTCGAACAGGCCGCGCAGGTCGAGCGGACCGGGGAGGCGGTAGACCTCCTGCTCGGTGATGTCGAGCTCCTTGAGGAGGAGATCGAGCGTCAGCTCGTCCATGTCGTCGGTGATCTCGAGGCGGATGGGCGGCCCGAATCGCCGGCGCAGCAGCTCGGCCTCGAGCGCCTGGATGAGATTCTCGGTCTCGTCCTCCTCGATGACGACGTCCTCGTTGCGCGTGAGGCGGAAGGCGTGGTGGTCGAGCACCTCCATGCCGGGGAAGAGGTCGTCGAGGTGGCTCGAGATGAGGTCCTCGAGCGGCAGGAGGCGCACGACGCCGTCGACGCGCGAAAGCTCGATGAAGCGGGGCAGCATCGGCGGAACTTTCAGGCGCGCGAACTCCTGGCGTCCGGTGCGGGCGTTGCGGATGCGGATCGCGAGGTTCAGCGACAGGCCCGAGATGTAGGGGAACGGGTGCGCCGGATCGACGGCGAGCGGCATCAGCACCGGGAACACCTGCGACTGGAAGTAGTCGTACAGCCGCCCGCGCTCGCCTTCGTCGAGGGCGTCGTACGAGACGACCGAGATGCCGGCATCCGTCATCGCGGGCTCGACCAGTTTCGTCCACGCGTCCGCGTGCCGCACCTGCAGGCGGTGCGCCTCGGCCGAGATGTCGGCGAGGACGTCGGCGGGGGAGCGGCCGACGTTCGTCGGCACCGCGAGGCCGGTGAGGATGCGACGCTTCAGGCCTGCGACGCGCACCATGAAGAACTCGTCCAGGTTGCTCGCGAAGATCGCGAGGAAGTTCGCCCGTTCGAGCACGGGCAGGCTCGGGTCCTCGGCGAGCTCGAGCACGCGCTGATTGAACGAGAGCCAGCTCACCTCCCGGTCGAGATAGCGATGTTCGGGCAGCTGCGCATCGAACTCCTCCGACTGGTCGAAGTCGTCGTCGTCCGCGTCGCCCAGGCCGGCGTCGAGCACCTCGGGTTCGATCATCCCCTCATCATTGCAGGGTCGTATGACCAGAGTGTGAACAGTGCGAGCAGACGACGGATGCCGATTCCCGCGGATCCGCCGGCCGTCAGGCGTCGCTGCGCGCGCGCGGCGAGGGGATCTGGTCGTCCTCGTAGACGTTGAAGCGGTAGCCCACGTTGCGCACCGTGCCGATGAGCTGCTCGAGGTCGCCGAGCTTCGCGCGAAGGCGTCGCACGTGCACGTCGACCGTGCGCGTGCCGCCGAAGTAGTCGTACCCCCACACCTCGCTCAGCAGCTGCTCGCGCGTGAACACCCGCGACGGGTGGGTGGCGAAGAAATGGAGGAGCTGGAACTCCTTGTACGTGAGGTCGAGCGGCTTGCCGTGCACCTTCGCCGAATACGAGGACTCGTCGATCGTGATGCCAGACGTCTGGATGCGCGTCGAGACCTGCTCGGTGGCCTGCCGCCCGATCGCGAGCCGGATGCGCGCGTCGACCTCGGCGGGTCCGGCGGTCATGAGGATGACGTCGTCGACGCCCCAGTCGGTCGAGACCGCGGTGAGTCCGCCCTCGGTCACGATCAGCAGCAGCGGCGCATCGAGACCGGTCGTGTTGAGGATCTTGCACAGCGACTTCGCGCCGACGAGGTCCATGCGCGCGTCGACGAAGATGACGTCGGCGCTCGGCGCGTTCACCAGCTGCGCAGGCTCGGCGGGGATCAGGCGCACGCGGTGACTCAGGAGTTCGAGCGAAGGCAGAACAGGGCCGCCTCCGTGCGTGGAGCTCAGAACCAGGAGCTGTGCCAATGCGTCGCCTTCCGGGCGCGTGGGCGCGCCGTGCACCCCAGTGTAGGGCGTGCGCGGCGCTCGCTCGGCTCGTGCGTCGCCCGCCGGCACCTCCCAGGGCACCCCGAGAAGCCTGCCGCGATGCGTCCGGCGCCGATCTGCGGGATGATAGCGACGTGGCCGTGCCAGAACTCGCTCCTCGCCGCACCTTCGGCGGCATCGTCGTCGTATGGGTCGTCGCTGCGGTCCTCGCAGTGGTCATCGGCGTCTTCGCGACGCCGGACTGGCGGGCCGCGTGGCTGGGCGTCGGTCTCGGCGGCTGTCTGATCCTGGCGTTCGCGGCACAGCTGTGGTCGGGCCGGTCGCAGGGATTCACCGAGCGGGTCGCCGCGAGCATCTTCGGCGCGGTGCTCGTGATGGGCGTCATCAGCCTGGGGTTCGGGCTGGCTGCCGTCGTTCCCGCGTAGTCTCCCCGCCCGGAGCGAGGGATGGTCCCATTAGACTGTCGGTATGGATCTCGTCGCGCTCGAACTGTTCTTCGTGGGCCTGCTGGGTCTGGCCATGCTCGCGATCGTCTTCGTCTCCGCGGTGGTCCTGAAGAACCTCTACCGCGGTCAGCGCTGACGGGCGCGTCGTGATCGAGCTGCCGACCGACCTCCCCGCGGAGCTGGTGCCGCTGTCGTGGCTCGTGGGCGTGTGGGAGGGCACGGGGGTCATCGACTACGGCGACCATGCATTCTCGGGCGAGTTCACCCATCGCGTGAGCTTCAGCCATGACGGCGGCGACTACCTGAATTACTCCGGCGAGGCGTGGCTTCACGGACGGGGCGGCGACCGCACGCGCCTGGTCGCCGAACTCGGCTACTGGCGCCTCTCTCGCGCCGCGACCGACGCCGACCCCGGCCCCGGTCTGCTGCCGCCCACTGCGGGCCCCGTCACGCGGACGGTCGACGACATCGAGGGGCTCCGCAACGCCGACGGCGGCTTCGACATCGAGGTCGCGCTCGTGCACGCGGACGGCGTCTCGGAGCTGTACCTCGGCCAGATCCGCGGCCCCCGCGTCGACATCGCCACCGACGCCGTCGTGCGCCCAGCCGGCTCGAAGGCGTATGCGGCGGCCACGCGCATGTACGGCCTCGTCGACGCGCACCTGCTGTGGGCGTGGGATGTCGCGGCGCTGGGATTCGAGCTCGGCTCGCACGCGTCGGCGCGCCTCGCGCGGGTGGACTGATGGCGAACGCATTCGCGCGCGTGTCCGGAGCCGTCGTGGACGGCGCCGGCCTGCGTCACGTGGGCAATCCGCTCATCGAGCAGCGTCGCCTCCACGACGGCGACGCCCTCGCCCCCCTCGGCGACCGCGCGGTGATCGCGGTCGCGGGCGAGGACCGCCTCTCGTGGCTGGACTCGCTCTCGTCGCAGGCGCTCACGCAGCTCGAACCCGGCGTGGGCACCGAGCTGCTCGTGCTGGATCCGCACGGACACGTCGAGCATGCGGCATCCGTCGTCGACGACGGCGAGACGGCGTGGCTCATCGCCGATCACGATGACGCGCCGGGCCTTCTGGAGTGGCTGCGCAAGATGCGATTCCGCCTGCGTGTCGCACCTCGCGCAGCCGACGACGAGTTCGCGCTGATCGGCGGCACCCCGGCCGCGCTCGGACGCGTCGTCCCCGCTG
>NZ_RRYE01000100.1 GCF_004010105.1 Microbacterium sp. CPCC 204701 | reverse complement strand
CCGGGGCGCGGCGTCCGTTGACGCGAGCACGCTCCGCCAGGACGCCGCAGGCGCTGGGGTGCTCTCGGCCAGGCGGTTGGCGGCGAGAAGGGTCGCGACGGCGTGCTTGCAATCAAACTGCAGCGGACACGTGCAGGACGTCGCCGCGATGAGGCGTTCGGGGCGATGCGGGTCGAGGCGGATGCGGCAGCGGTAGTTCCGCTCGCCGCTGCCCGCGACGAGCGACTCGATGACCGAGGACGCCGGATCCCACGTGACCTGGAGCACGGCGCCGTCCGCGAAATAGGCCGCTCCGCGCGTGTAGGCGCCGTCGTCGGCGAGCCGGCGGATGTGCGCGACGTCGACGAACGGAGGGGTCACGGCATCCATCCTCGCAAGCGGCGCCGACAGTCCCCGCCCCGTCTCAGGACGAGCGGGCGATGCGCGCCAGCACGCCGTGCACGAACGACGGCGAGTCGTCGGTCGAGAACTCCTTCGCGAGCTCGACCGCCTCGTCGATCGCGACCGCCGTCGGCACCTCGTCGTTGTAGAGGATCTCCCACGCGGCCAGCCGCAGCAGGGCCCGGTCGACGGCCGGCATGCGGGCGAGAGACCAGTCCTTGGCGAACGTGGTGATCTGCTCGTCGATCGCCTCGCGGTTGTCGATCACGCCGTCGACGATCTCGCGCGCGTAGAGCCACGACGCCTCGCGCGCCGGCTCGCTCGCCGCCCGCTTCGCCTCAGCGGCGAGGATCGTGGCGACCTCGTCGCCGCGCACGTCGGCTTGGAACAGGATGTCGAGAGCGCGCTTGCGCGCCTTGGTACGGGCACTCATCGGTGAGACGACGCCGCGTCAGCTGACACGGCCGAGGTAGTCGCCGGTGCGCGTGTCGACCTTGACCTTGGTGCCCGTCTCGAGGAACAGCGGCACCTGGATCTCGTAGCCGGTCTCGACCGTGGCGGGCTTCGTGCCCGCCGAGGAGCGGTCGCCCTGCAGACCCGGCTCGGTGTAGGTGATCTCGAGCACGACCGAGGCGGGCAGGTCGACGTACAGCGGGTTGCCGTTGTTGAGGGCGATCGTGACCTGCTGGTTCTCGAGGAGGAAGTTCTTCGCATCGCCGACGGTCGCGGCCGCGACGGTGATCTGGTCGTAGTCGCTCGTGTCCATGAACACGAAACCGTCGCCGTCGCTGTACAGGTACGTGAAGTCGCGGCGGTCGACGTTCTCGATGTCGATCTTGGCGCCGGCGTTGTAGGTCTTGTCGACCACCTTGCCCGTCATGACGTTCTTCAGCTTGGTGCGGACGAATGCGCCGCCCTTGCCCGGCTTGACGTGCTGGAACTCCACGACGCTCCAGAGCTGGCCGTCGATGCTGAGGACGACGCCGTTCTTGATGTCTGCGGTGGATGCCATGAGGAGTGAAGTCCGTTCTGCCCGGCTGTGCGCTGAGCTCGTCGTGTGCGGTCGGGTCGTGAGCGGGTGCGGCGAGGACGCGCCCGGATGCCGACGTTCGATTCTACGGGATGCCCGATCCGGCGCCGCGTCAGCCGTCCGTGCCGCCGGTGATGACGGCGATGAGCCGATCGACGGCCGTGGCGTAGCCGCGGACGCCCTCGCCCACGACGTGGACCGCGGCGACCTCGGCGACGTACGAGTGATGACGGAAGGGCTCGCGCTCTGAGATGTTCGAGATGTGCACCTCGGCGACCGGGAGCCCGACGCCCGACAGCGCATCGCGCAGCACGACGGAGGTGTGCGTGAGGCCGGCGGGATTGATGACGATCCCTGCGCAGTCGGCGCGCGCCTCGTGGATGGCGTCGATGAGCACGCCCTCGTGGTTGCTCTGCACGCCCCGGAGGTCGAAGCCGTGCGCCGCGGCGGCATCCGTCGCGATCCGCTCGACGTCGGCGAGCGTGTCGCTGCCGTAGACCGCGGGCTCGCGGGTGCCCAGCAGGTTGAGGTTCGGACCGTTGACGAGGAGGAGACGGCGGGGCGTGGTCACGCGCCCACCCTAGCGGTGCCGTCCCCGACGGATGAGAGCCGCAGCGTCACGCCGACTGCGGCGCGTCTGTCTGTGGCTCGCCGGCCCCGTCTTCCGCGGCGTACTCGGCCAGCAGCTCGCGCTCACGCTTCGCATTCGGGAACTTCCATGCCACCAGCGCCGCGCCCAGCACCACCGCGACGATGCCGGCCAGGTAGGCCCAGGCCTGGCCCTGCTCGAACGATTCCTTCGCCGCCTGCACGATCGCATCGGAGTACTGCGGGTACTGCTCGGCGATGTTCGAGGCGCTCGCGAACGACTTGGTGAGCTGGCTCTGCACTGACGACGTGATCTCGTCCGCGTCGGGTGCGCCGGCGATGAGGGCGTTGACGGATGCCGCATATCCGGCCGTGAGGAGCGCGCCGAGGACGGACTGCATGATCGCGCCGCCGAGGTCCCGCTGCAGGTCGGCCGTCCCGGAGGCCATGCCCGCGCGCCTCACCGGCACCGCGCCGGTGAGCGAGTGCGATGCGGGCGTGCCCGCGAGCCCCACGCCCGCGCCGACGAACGCATAGCCGAGGCCGACCACCCAGTACGGGGCATCCTCGCGCCACAGCAGCAGCATCGTGACGAAGCCGAGCAGCACGGCCGCGTACCCGAGCAGCAGCGTGAACCGCGCGCCGCGCGCCTCGACGAGCTTCGCCGAGCGCGGGGCGAGCAGGATCATGAAGACCGCCGCGGGCAGGATCGCGAACCCCGACTGGATCGTGGAGTAGCCGAGGACGTTCTGCAGATACTGCTGCCCGATGAACATCGCGCCCATGAGCGCGCCGAAGACGACGATGCCGGCGCACGCGGCCACCCAGAAGATCGGCCGCGACGCGATCCTGAGGTCGTACAGCGGGTTGCGGGCGCGTCGCTGGCGGATGAGGAATCCGACGAGCGCGGCGACGCCGATGATCGTCAGCCCCAGCACGAGCGTTCCTGCGCCGGGGACCGCCGCGAAGTTGATCGCCAGGATCAGTGCGCCGACGAGCAGGAGCGACAGGATTCCGCCGAGGTTGTCGACGGGATCGGACGATTCGTTCACGTGGCTCGGCACGAACTTCAGCACCATGAAGAAGGCGACGACGATGAGGGGCACCGTGACGAGGAACACCGATCCCCACGGCAGCGAGGTCAGCATCATGCCCGAGATGAGGGGCCCCAGCGCCGAGATGGCACCCCCGATCGCCGACCACAGCGCGATGGAGCGCGTGCGCCGCGGACCCGACCACAGTGCCGTGATGAGCGCGAGCGTCGTCGGGTACGCCATGCCCGCGGCGATCCCGCCGACGATGCGCGCGATGATCAGCACGGTGATCGACGGGGCGAACGCGGCGAGGAGCGCCGCCGGAAGCGACAGCGCGACGCCGATGACCAGCATCATCTTGCGTCCGTAGCGGTCGCCGACGGCCCCGAGCCACAGCACCGAGGCGGCGAGCCCCAGCGAGTACCCCACGGCGACGAGGTTGAGCTCGGTCTGCGACGCATCGAACGCCTTGCCGATGTCGGGCAGTGCGACGTTCGCCACCGACATCGGCAGGTTCGCCACGGCGGCGACGAGGATGAGCGACGCCAGGATGATGCCGCTGCGCGCGGGGGCGGTCGTGGTGCTGCTCATGCGATGCTCCGTCCGACGGGCGCACACGCGTGCGCGACGTCAGTATCGCAGTGGCGGTCGCGCCGGGCCATCACGCGGCCTGCATCGAATGGCGGCGCCGCCGCGTCAGCCGCCGACCTCCTGGTACGCGGCGAAGAGCAGCGACTCGTCGGGGGCCCGCAGCACCGTGGGCTTGGCGATGTCGTCGAGGACGATGAAGCGCAGCATGCCGCCGCGGCTCTTCTTGTCGCGCTGCATCGTCGCCAGCAGCTGCGGCCACGCGCCGGGACGGTAGCTCGTCGGCAGGCCGAGCGACTCGAGGATGTCGCGATGGCGCTGTGCCGCGGCATCCGGGAGCCGCCCCGCGAGGCGCGACAGTTCCGCGGCGAACACCATGCCCACCGAGATCGCCGCGCCGTGCCGCCAGCGGTAGCGCTCGGCGTGCTCGATCGCGTGCCCGAGCGTGTGACCGTAGTTGAGGATCTCGCGCAGCCCCGCTTCGCGGAGGTCCTCCCCCACGACGCGCGCCTTCATGTCGATCGCGAGCTCGATCGTGCGCCGGAACGCGTCGCCGTGCGGATCGATCGCCGCCTCGGCATCGGCCTCGACGAGGTCGAGGATCTCGGGCGCCCAGATGAATCCCGCCTTGACGACCTCGGCGTACCCCGCGACGCGCTCGTTGCGCGACAGCGAGTCCAGCAGGTCGAGATCGCAGACGACCGCTCGCGGCGTCCAGAACGCCCCCACGAGGTTCTTGCCCTCGGCGGTGTTGACGCCGGTCTTGCCGCCCACGGCCGCATCGACCATGCCGAGCACGGTCGTCGGCACCTGGACGACCTCGACACCGCGCAGCCAGGTGGCCGCGACGAACCCGGCGAGGTCGGTGACGGCTCCGCCGCCGAATCCCACCACCGCGTCCGTGCGCGTGAAATCGGCCTTGCCCATCACCTGCCAGCAGAAGGCGGCGACTTCGATCCGCTTCCCGGCTTCGGCGTCGGGGATCTCGGCGAGCAGCACCTCGCGATCGCCGACCAGCTGCGCGCGCAGACGCTCGGCCTGCTCGGCGAGGGTCGGCGGGTGGATCACCAGCACCTTGCGCGCAGCGGGCGGGAGGGCTTCGCCGAGGGACGACAGGATGCCGCGTCCCACCGTGATGTCGTAGCTCGCGTCGGCGCTCACCGTGATGGTCGTGACGTCGGTCATCATGCCTCCTCCGAGACGGTGTGGCGCGGCTCGTCGCGGACCCAGTCCACGATCGCATCCACGACGTGCTGCAGCGGGCCGCTCGACGTGTCGAACGTCGCATCGGCGAGCGAGCGATAGAGCGGCATGCGCTCCTCCAGGATCGCGTGCCACCGCGCCATGGCGTCCTCGCCCTGCAGCAGGGGCCGGTTCGAGTCCCGCACGCGACCGGCGACGACCTTCGGCGCCACCGTGAGCAGGATCACACGATGCGCGGCCAGGTCGGCCTGCGTGTCGGGGTGCAGCACCGCACCGCCGCCGAGCGACACGATGCCGCCTCGGGAGAGTCCCTGGACCACGGCCTTCCGTTCCAGGGCGCGGAAGTGATCCTCGCCCTGGTCGGCGAAGAGCTGCTCGATCGGCCCATGGTCGCGGACGATGGCGATGTCGGTGTCGAAGAACGGCACGCCGAGGGCGCGCGCGGCCTTCTTGCCGATGCTCGTCTTGCCGGCCCCCATCGGGCCGATCAGGACGACGGCGTCAGAGGGCGAGGTCATGCTCGGCGAGGTCCGCGTCGCTCTCCCGCGCAGTGCGCAGGGACGCCGGGATCGCGGCGAGATACGACTGGACGTTGCGGCGGGTCTCGGCGACGCTGTCGCCCCCGAACTTCTCGAGCACCACGTCGGTGAGCACGATGGCGACCATCGCCTCGGCGACCACGCCCGCGGCGGGGACCGCGCACACGTCCGAGCGCTGGTGGTGGGCAGAAGCCGCGTCGCCGCTCGCGACGTCGACCGTGCGCAGCGCCCGTGGCACGGTCGCGATCGGCTTCATGCCGGCGCGCACCCGCAGCACCGTGCCGGTCGCCATGCCGCCCTCGGTGCCGCCCGCCTTGTCGCTCGAGCGCGTGATCCCGTCGGACGCGGTGAAGAGCTCGTCATGGGCCTGCGAGCCGCGGCGGCGGGTCGTCTCGAACCCGTCGCCGACCTCGACGCCCTTGATCGCCTGGATGCTCATGAGCGCCTGTGCCAGCTTGCCGTCCAGGCGCCGATCCCAGTGCACGTGGGAGCCGAGCCCCGGCGGCAGTCCGTAGGCCAGCACCTCGACGATGCCGCCCAGCGTGTCGCCGTCCTTGCGGGCCGCGTCGACCTCGGCCACCATCGCCTCGCTCGTCGGGGGGTCGAAGCAGCGCAGCGGGTCCGCGTCGAGCGCGTCGACGTCGTCAGGGGTCGGCAGCGCCGAACCCGAGGGCACCTGCACCGGCCCGATCGAGAGCGTGTGGCTCACCAGCCGGATGCCGAGCTCGCCCAGGAACGAACGCGCCAGTGCGCCGAGCGCGACGCGGGCGGCGGTCTCACGCGCGCTCGCGCGCTCGAGGATCGGCCGGGCCTCGTCGAACCCGTACTTCTGCATGCCGACGAGGTCGGCGTGGCCGGGGCGCGGACGCGTGAGGGCGGCACCGCGGCCACGGGACTTCTCCGTGAGTTCCACCGGCTCGGCGCTCATCACCTCGACCCACTTGGGCCATTCGGTGTTGCCGATGCGCAGCGCGATCGGGCTCCCGAGCGTCAGTCCGTGGCGGACGCCGGCCGAGATGGTGAGCTCATCCTGTTCGAACTTCATGCGGGAACCGCGTCCGTAACCGAGCTTGCGGCGTTCCAGGTCCGCCTGGATGGCGGCACCCGACACGGGCACGCCCGCAGGGAGGCCCTCCATGACGGCGACGAGTTCGGGGCCGTGGGATTCGCCGGCCGTGAGCACGCGGAGCATTGCTCCAGTCTCCCACGTGCCCGGGGGGCGTTACGCCGCGGGTGCGACGGCGGCGCGCATCGCGGCGAGGACGGCGTCCTCGCCCGCGAGCGGTGCGTCGGGGTCTCCGGTCACGAAGATCCGGACCTGGAGCACTGCCTGGTGCAGAAGCATCCCGAGTCCCGACCGCGCCCGGCCGCCCGCGCGCTCCCATGCCTCCGACAGAGCGGTGGGCCAGTGGCCGTAGACGACGTCGAGGAGCAGTCCCCCGGAGTTCGCCAGCGCGTCGGCGGCGGCATCCTCGATCTGGGCGTCCCCCGGGAGGGTCGCGATCGTGAGAGGGACATCCGCGTGGCGGGATGCCGCGAACGATGCCGCGACCACGTCCACGCCGAGCCGCTCCCCCAGCGCCTTCAGGGGCTCGACGGCCCCGGGGCGGCGTGCGACCACTTCCACGAGGTGCGTGCCGAGCTCGGCGAGGGCGACGAGCGCCGACGTCGCGGTGGCCCCGGCACCGACGATCCGGCCGGTGGGAGCCCCGACGATGCCTTCGTCGGCCAGGGCTCTGACGATCCCTCCGACGTCGGTGTTGAATCCGCGGTGTCCGTCGGCATCGAGCAGGAGGGTGTTGGCGGCGCCGGTCAGCTGCGAGCGACGGTCGCGCACCGCCGCGGCGGCGAAGGCGGCGCTTTTCAGCGGCATCGTGAGCGACAGTCCGCGCCACGCGTCGTCCAGGCTCGCCAGCTCCGCCTCGAACGACGCCTTCGGCACCTCACGCCGCCCGTACTCCCACGGAAGACCGAGCACCGCGTACGCTGCCGCGTGCAGCTGCGGAGACCGACTGTGGGAGATCGGGTCGCCCCACACCTCCAGCCGCGCGGCGCCGGGGTTCAGCACCCCGAGCCCGGGTTGTCGGCGCACCACTGCTGCATCTGCTCGACGTACGTCAGGTGCTCCCTGTACGTCTCGGTGAAGACGGTCTCGCCGGTGTTCATGTTCACGGTGACGAAGTACAGCCACGGTCCGTCGGCCGGATTCATCGCCGCATCGATGGCCGCGAACCCGGGGTTGGAGATCGGCCCGATCGGAAGGCCCGGGTGCACGTACGTGTTCCACGGGTTCGGGTCGTGCTGCGCCGCTTCGGTCGTGCTCGCCGCCACCCCGACCTCGCCTGCGCCGTACTGAGCGGTCGAGTCCATCTGCAGCAGGCCGAAGGTCTCCTGATTGCTCGGATCGAGGCGGTTCTCGATGACCCGCGCGACCTTCTTCATCTCGTCCTCGAACCGCACCTCGCGCTGGATGATCGAGGCTTCCGTCAGGATGCGGTGCTCGTCGCCGGCCGGAACCCCCGCCCGCGCGAGCTGCGTCCGGGTCTGCTCGACGAGCCTCGCGATCACGTCCTGCGCGGCGACGCCGGGTTCGAAGGGATAGGTGGCGGGGAAGAGCCATCCTTCCAGGCTGTCCGCCTGTACTCCGTAGACCGACGGATCGGCGACGGCTGCTTCGAAGTCCGCGAGCGGGATTCCCAGCCCCTCGGCGAGGATCGGCAGCGACTGTTCGACGGTGAGCCCCTCGCGCAGGAGGACGGTGTTCTCCATCCTGGTGGCGGGATCCAGCAGCGCCGCCAGCGCCGCCTCCGAGGTCATCTGGTTCTGAAGCCTGAACACTCCCGGGACGAACGGCGGGTTCTGGCCGGTCTGGATGAGGTAGTCGTAGAACGCGTCGGGGGTCTTGGTCACGCCCGCGTCGTAGAGCTTCTGCGAGATCGGCGCACCGGTGTCGCCCGATGCGACCGTGATGTGCGTCTCGCCGTTCGCCATGCCCTCCTCGTAGTCCTTGGGCTCCTCCCAGCCCATGACTTCGCGGATCTGCTCTTCGTACGTCGTCCACACGTACCAGGCGCCACCGGCCATTCCGCCGAGGATGACCAGAACCACTCCGAGCGCGATCCACCCGCCGATGCGCCGCCGGCGCTTGTTGCGCGCGGGGGGCACGTCGCCGAGATCGTCCGTGGAGGAGGCGCCGGTGAACAGATCGTCCAGGGTGGCCGCGGCGGGCCCCGATGACGCGGACTCCGATCGCCGGCGACCGTTGTCGCCGGCCGTCTGGGCCGGGCCCTGCGACGCGGCGCCGGCCGTGACCGTGGCGATGGCGCCGGTGCGGCTGTACGGCATCGCGGGGGTCGAGTCGCCGGAGATCCACGGATCCTCCTTCGAGTTGTCGGCCTCGACGATGTCGGCGGGCTCCGTGGGCCTGGGCGTGCGCAGCGGAACGGGCTGGAAGCCCGCGCCGGGCT
>NZ_RRYE01000010.1 GCF_004010105.1 Microbacterium sp. CPCC 204701 | reverse complement strand
CGGCGACGGCGGGGACCACCCCCAGGATCGCGATCGCGAGCCCGCCGGCTGCGGGTCCCGACGCCCGGCGCGCGCGGGTCATGACCGGCCGCGCCGCGGACGCGAGCGCATGCTCGGACGGACCGTCCGTCGGCGGGGTCTGTGCGCTCATCGGCACCAGTATCCCGGGCCCGCGGCGAGGGGCGGCTCACGAACCGGAAAGCGCCGAGGCATCCTCACTCCGCATCTTCGCCGTCGAACGAGCCGTTGAACTGGTGCGCACCGCGGATCGACGCCGGGCGTCCCGGCGTCGCCCCGGCTCGACGTTCGCGCCGATCGAGTCTGCCTGCGTGCCGTTCGCGCATGCGCCGAGATCGACGGTGGCAGCGGCGATGAGCGTCACGACTGCGAGGGCAGTGGGGTGGCGGTTCGAGGCGCGGCGGCGAGCGGGCATGCCATCGATGGTGCGGTGCCCGATGGCCCGGCGAGTAGGGGCAGGAGTCCTCGATCCGCGGTTCGTGTCCGAGGAGCGCGCACCGCCGTGCCGGCCAGCGCGTTGCCTGCCTCGAGGGAAGCCGGCATCGCATCGACGAAGATCGAGCCGGGTCGCCGCCGAAGCGACGACCCGGCTCCACGGTCGTGGGCCTGCTCAGCGCACGGTGACCGTCACCGGCTTCGACGCCGTCTCGCCGGTGGCGTTGGCGAACACCGCGACGAGCGTGTGCGTACCGGGTGCGATACCCGAGAGCTCCATCGACGCCAGCTGCGGTTCAGGGCTGCGCGCCTCGAGCTCGCCCGAGCCGACGACCACGCCGTCGAGCTCGAACCGGTACGACGTCGCGTTGGTGCCCCACCACAGGTTGGCCGTCGCGGTGAACGCACCGTCCTTGTCCCAGTTGTCGTGCGAAACGACGGGCACCGCGGGCGCGGCGTGCACGACCTTGACGGTGGTCGACGTCGTGGCCGTCGCGCCCTGCGAGTTCATCAGCTCGGCGGTGTAGACGTAGGTGCCGTTGGGATTGCCTTCGACGCTGACCCCGGTCGTCTGCGACATGCCGTCCGCCTCGTGGAGCACCCGCGTCGCGATCAGCTCCCCGTTCTCGTAGAGGCGGAAGATGCTGCCCGGCGTGCCCCACCACAGGTTCAACACGACGTCGTAGGTGCCGTCGTGCAGTCCGTCGGCCCACCCGCTCGTGTTCGACAGTGTTCCGCGGCCCGGTGCGGCGGTCGCGTCGTCGGCCGGCACGATGAGCACGGTCGACGACATCTCGGTGACGAGACCCGCATGGGTCGTCGCCGTCGCGACGATCTCGACGTCGCCGTACAGCTCGCGCGCGGTGAAGTCGATCGCCTCATCGGGGGCCACTCGCTCGCCGCCCACGGTGACGACGAGCGATCGGATGCCGCTCTCCGGGTCGGCGGCCGACACTGCCAGCTGCAGCGGCTCGTCTGCGACCACCGTTCCCGAGGGCAGGCCGGTGACGATCGGCGCCGTCTCGTCTGCGGAAGGAGCACCGACGTAACTGATCGACGGCACCGGAGGCTCATCCATTCCCGCGCCGAGGAAGAACGACGGGTGCGGCGGCTGGTTGTACGCGGAGTTCTGGTTCGCGACCGCCAACCGGTATTGCGAGTCATGCATGAGGGTCGGGATGCGCACGTCTGTGGCATCCGTCGTCGTGTAGATGCGGACGCCGCTGCCGTCATCGAGGCGCACCGCGAGCTCTTCGCGCCAGTCGCCGAACAGGTCGGCCTGGATCACAGGGTTGCCCTTGGTGGTGTTGTTGGTCCGCGTGCCGTCGAGACGCTCGAGCAGCACCTCTTCGTGTGCGGCCTGATCCCACTTCGAGATCGTCGGGACGCCGGATGCCGACGACTCGTCGTAGTCGTGGTCGGTGATCTCGCGCGTGAGGTCGCTGTCCCACCAGGTGACGAAGTTCGCCGCGGGGATGTCGGTCGACAGGGCCTCGCCGTTCGAGGCGTTGAGCGTGCCGATGCGCGAGTTCCATGCGTAGTCGCCGCCGATGTTCCAGGCCTCCGCGCCGGGTGAGGTCGGGTCGATGTCGGTGGCCACGCCGCGACCGGTGTCGCGGTTGCCACGGTTCGACCAGAGGATGTCGCCCGTCTCGGCATCCCTCATCGACGCGACGATCCCCCCGTTGCCGCTCGGGCTCTCATGCACCGCGAACACCTCGAGGCCGGCGCGATCAGTGACGAAGTCACTGACGTGCAGCGCGTCGCCGTGGTGCAGGCGGGTGTTGTAGAGCGGCGTGCCGTCGTGGTCGATCGTCATCGAGCCGAACACGATCTCGTCGAGCCCATCGCGGTCGACGTCGGCGGAGGTGAACTGGTGGTTGCCTTGGCCTTCGTACTGTGATCCGGCCTGGTTCGAGTCGAACGTCCAGCGCTCGACGAGCTGTCCGTCGACGAGGTCCCATGCCACGATCACGGTGCGGGTGTAGTACCCGCGGCTGGTGATGAGCGACGGGTGCTCGCCGTCGAGGTACGCGACGCCCGCGAGGAATCGGTCGACGCGGTTGCCGTAGGTGTCGCCCCAGGAGCCCACGTTCCCGCGACCGGGGAGGTAGTCGACCGTGTCGATGGCCGCGCCGGTCGTGCCGTCGAAGACCGTGAGGTACTCGGGCCCGCTCAGGATGTAGCCGCTCGAGTTGCGGTGGTCCGCGATGGGGTTGCCGATCACGTTGCCGACACCGTCGACCGTGCCGTCGGCGGTCTTGAAGGCGACCTCCGAACGACCGTCGCCGTCGAAGTCGAACACCTCGAGCTGTGTGTAGTGCGCGCCCGCGCGGATGTTGACGCCCAGGTCGATGCGCCACAGGCTCGTGCCGTCGAACTCGACGGCCTCGGCGTACACCTTGCCCGTGTAGCCCGACTGCGAGTTGTCCTTCGCGATCGACGGGCTCCACAGGAACACCAGCTCGTACTCGCCGTCACCGTCGACGTCGCCCACCGTGCCGTCGCCGGGCCAGTACGTCGCTGTGCTGCCATCGGGCAGCGTCTGGTCGGCGGGCTTGTCGAGGGCGATGTCGAGGTACCCCTCGCCCCACACTGCGAACTCGTCGGTCACCGACACCTCTCGGTCTCCGACGTGGGCCGTGACGAGATAGGTCGAGTCGGCGGTGCCGTCGGGGTCGACGTAGTTGGTCGTATCGGTGACGGGTGTGTCGGTGATCTTCGCGCCGTCGCGATAGATGTCGAAGCCGACGGTACGTTCGTCGAGACCGAGCAGGCGCCAGCCGAGGTAGACGCCGTCGTCGATGCTCACCGCGACCGGGGAGCGGTCGAGGTACTCTGCCTGGCGCACGAGCGTCGTGGCGATCTCGGTCGCGTGCGTCTCGCTCGGCTCGGACGATCCACCCGCGTTCTGCGCGACCACGTGGTAGAGGTAGGGCCGCGTGGTCAGCACGTCGGTGTCGGTGAACGTCGCTTCGGTCACCGTCGCGACGTGTCCGAATGGGATGTCGGCGCGGGTCGAGCGGTACACCTTGTACTGCACGACGTCGTCCGCGGCATCCCACCCGATCGTCACGCTGTCGCGCTCGATCGCGGTCGTGACGATGCCTGTGGGTGCGGCGGGCTTGGCGACGGATTCGTCGACGACGGATGCCGCGACCCGCTCGCCCGGCCGCGAGACGCGCTCGCCTTTCACCGTGGCGACGGCGTATTCGTAGGACTCGCTGAGTTCGACGTCCGAGTCGCTGAAGATCGGAGCGGTGGTCGGCTGGCTCGGAGCGTCGACGCGGCCGATCTCGGCGAGCTCACCCCCGGGTGCGGCCCGGAAGATCGCATAGCCGGTGGCGTCGCCGACCGGCTGCCAGGTCAGTGTGACGACCTGCTCGGGCGCATCGACGGATGCCGCAAGGCCTGTCGGTGCGGGGAGGGGCGCCTGAACGCGGATGCCGTTGATGCGTCCATCGCCTCCGGTGACGCGGACGTTGAGCTGTCCGTCGGCGACGGTGATGGCCGGGAAGAGCTGCTCGTGGACCGCGCCGCTGGATGTCCGCGGGCCGGCGAAGGCGGTCCCCTCGATGTCGAAGCTCGTGGCGTTGCCGGCGATGAGATCGCCCGCCCACGTGGTGACCTCGTATGTGCCGTTCGGCACATCGACGGCGAACCCCGAAGTGTTGCTGATCGTGAAGTCGCGGGCCATGAGGTCGTCGCCGCTGCGGTCGCGGAAGCCGTTCGAGGCAGGTGCGGTGGTGAACCCATAACCCTGCGCTGCGGAGTAGGCGGTGCTCGGGTGCACTCCGAGCCAGCCGGCGGCGACGGGGGTGGACGGTCCGCCGAAGTCGAACGAGTAGTCGACTTCGTCAGCTGCGGCTGCAGGCGGGATTGCGAGGAGGACGCCCGATGCGACGAGTGCCGATGCGGAGGTGGCGGCGATAACGGTTCGCAGCCGATGATGACGAGTGGAACGCACGGAATCTCCCTTGATCGTGTGCTGGGGTTGCGATGAGCGGAAAGCGCTTCCCGTGAAACGTTTTATAGCATTGTCGATCGATCAGCGCACGTCAAGGCCTTTCGGCAGGCCGCGCTCGCGGCGATCGAAGGCCTGCCAGAACCCGCACCCGTCGAGTCGGTGGTCAGGGCGCTGCTTGCGAAGGAGTTCCCATGAGCACGACCGTCGCACGACCGCCGTTCGATCCCGAGCTCGAGGCGGTGCTTGCCGTGCTGGCCGACCAGATCCCGTCGTCGATCACGATCGAGATGATCCCGGCGATGCGGCAACGCCTGCCGATCGCTGTCAGCGTCGACGAGACCCTCGCCGGGGCCGGCGTCGAGCGTGTCGACCACACCATCCCGGGCTACCAAGGCGATTCGATCGAGGTCACCGTTCTGCGCCGCGTCGGTCACACGGGCTTCGGGCCTGGGATCTGTCACGCGCACGGTGGCGGCATGATCGTCGGGGATCGCTTCGTCGGCCTGAGCCAGGTCCTGCCGTGGATCGTGCAGCACGACGCGGTCGCGGTCACCGTCGAATACCGGCTCGCCCCCGAGTTCCCCGGCCCGTACCCCGTGGAGGACTGCTACGCCGGACTCGTCTGGACAGCGGAGCACGCCGGAGAGATCGGCATCGATCCGGAGCGCCTCATCATCGCCGGTGCCAGCGCGGGGGGCGGACTGGCCGCGGGCACCGCCCTGCTCGCACGGGATCGGCGGGGCCCGGCACTCGCGGGCCAGGCGCTGATCTATCCGATGCTCGACGACCGCGACGCGACCGTGTCGACCGCGCAGATCGACGGCATCGGCGTGGGGTGATGGCGCCATGGACGGCGGTGACGCGAACCATCACCCAAGTCTTCTCACCCGCCGATGCTGCGCGCAGAGGGCTCGTCGAGGAAATGCTCGGCGCGACCGATGCGTTGACCTCTCGCATGCGATCGATCGTCTACTCCCGCACCGGCAGCTCTTCCGTCCTGTCCCTCGCGGAGCGCGAGCCCGCCACTCCCGGACCGGGCGAGGTCCGCGTGAAGGTCACCGTCTCGGGCGTCAATCCGACGGACTGGAAGGCGCGCGCCGGAGGCGGCGCGAAGCCGGCGTTCGACGAGGTCGTGCCGAATCAGGACGGCGCCGGCGTCGTCGATGCGGTCGGCGAGGGCGTGACGGAGCTCGCCGTCGGCGACCGCGTGTGGCTGTACCTCGCCCAGCACGAGCGCCCGACCGGCACTGCGCAGGAGTACACGGTCGTTCCCGCCGAGCGGGCCGTGAAGCTGCCGCAAGGGATCGGCTTCGATGTCGCCGCGAGTCTGGGCGTGCCGGCGATGACGGCGCACCGGGCGCTCACGGTCCACGAGTTCGGCCCCGCCCGGCTGTCGCCGGGGTCGCTCGACGGGCGCGTCGTGCTGGTCGCCGGCGGAGCGGGTGCCGTCGGTCACGCCGCCATCCAGCTCGCGGTGTGGGGCGGCGCCACCGTCATCGCGACGATTTCGAGCGACGAGAAGGCCGCTCTTGCAAGGGCGGCGGGCGCTGACCACACCGTCAACTACCGCGTCGACGACGTTGCGGCGCAGATCGCCGCGCTCGCGCCCGAGGGCGTCGACCACATCGTGGAGGTGTCGATCGCCCAGGACGCCGCCCTCGACGCCCAGGTCGTGGCCAACCACGGCTCGATCGCCTACTACGCCACCGATGGCGGCGGGGACGCCGCCCTCCCCGTCTGGCCGACGTTCGCGAAGAACGTGCGGATCCAGGGACTGCTGCTGTACACGGTGGGGGATGCCGCGCTCTCGGCCGCTGCCGAAGACATCAGTGCCGCGCTGCGTGACGGCGCACTTCCCGTCGGCGCGGCAGCGGGACTGCCGCTGACGTGGTTCCCGCTCGAAGAGACGGCCGCGGCCCACGACGCCGTCGAGCAGGGCGCCGTGGGCAAGGTGCTCATCGATGTCTCGGGCGACAATCGCTGAGGCGCATCTCGTTCGGTGCGCGAGCGGCAGGAATTCGTCGGACGGTACTTCCGCCGGCATCGCGCGGCCGGTCGAGATCTCAGACTGACGTGGCCGTCCGCTGAGCTCTTCGGCGATGTCGCGAGCACGCCGGGTCGGACGAGAATCGAGTCATGGCGACGCGGCTCCTCCTCATCTCTGACACGCACATCCCCGGCCGCGCTCGGCGGTGTCCGGACGGAGTGCTGAAGGCCGCGGACGCCGCGGATCTGGTGATCCACGCGGGCGACTGGGTTGCGGCATCCGTTCTCGACGAACTCGAGCAGCATGCCAAGGTGCTGGGGGTCTGGGGCAACAACGACGGCCCGGACCTTCGGGCGCGGCTGCCGGAGGTCGCACGCCGCACGATCGAGGGCGTGAGATTCGCGGTGGTTCACGAGACCGGACAGTCGGCGGGGAGGGAGACGCGGATGGATGCCGCATACCCCGACGCGGAGGCGCTGGTGTTCGGCCACAGCCACATTCCGTGGGACACGGTGACGCCGCGGGGCATGCGGCTGCTCAATCCCGGCTCGCCGACGGACCGTCGTCGTCAGCCCGCGTGCACGATGATGACCGCGCTGGTCGATGACGGGCAGCTCAGACACGTCGAGCTCGTCGCACTCGCTCGTGTCGGTGGTCTGAGCGAGTCTTGAGGTATCCGCATCTCGCCCGTAGGCGGAGGAGCGGTGTCCAAGGCGCAGTCGACGTACGTCTGGTGATCAGTCAAGAGTGCTGACGTCCAGCGTGAAGCGATTCGCGCGGAGGCGCTTCGTCAGCGACTCGCCCATCGCGACCATCGGCGTCAGCACTCCGGCACGATCGGGACGCTCGTCGAAGGCGAGGCTCAGCGCCGACTCTGCGAGCATCACTCCGGTACCGCCGTAGCCGGGATCGAACGGAGCCGCCACCCGCGTGCGAACGGGGCGACCCTCGACGGGGTACACCTCGATGTCGAGGGCGAAGCGGCCGCGCTCGATCGCTTCCGGGCTGGGGCCGGTGCCCGGCGCAGGAAGCACCCGGTCGAGGAGCGCCCGCGTGGGTGGGAACGCCAGACCGGCGACCAACGCCGCGGTCCCCGCGCTGATCGCCCCCGCTCGCGCGAGCCCGGCGAGCCCTCTGCCGGTCGACACGACTTCGCGGTAGCGCATCAACTGACCGTAGCTCCAGCCCGAGAGGTAGTTGCTGCGCTGCACGATCTGCTCGTTGTAGGCGCCCATGACGAAAGGGGCCTGCCACGCGCCCCGTTCCCTGCCCCAGCCGCTGCCACCACGGCCGGGAAGGCGGACCGACGGCCCCGGAGTGAGGGCGTAGCGGTTGCCGATGACGCGGCGGGTCGAGGCATCCGTCTTCGCCGCCTTCATCTGCTGGCGCAGGGCGTCGATGGTTCCCCCGCTGATGCCGCCGCGCAGCGAGCGCACCCGCAACGTCGCGGCGACGATCGGCACGCCGCCGACGGCCTCGTGAGCGAGACCGAGGCCGAGGTCGGAAGGGATCGAGTCGAAGCCGCACGAGTGGACGATCGTGGCCCCGCTCTTCTCGGCGATGGCGTGATTGCGCTCGATGTTGCGCGCGACGAAGATGCTCTCGCCCGACAGGTCGGCGTACGACGTGCCCGCGCGAGCGCACGCGGAGGCAACGCCCATGCCGTAGCGCAGGTACGGCCCGACGGATGTCGCGACGACCGACGTCGAGACCGCGAGGCGCGCGACGGCCGCGTCGTCGGCGATGTCGACCTCGAGGATGGGCCAGTCGACGCCGAGTTCGCGCTTCACGTCCTGCAGCCGCGCAGTGGAGCGGCCGGCGATCGCGATCCGCGCGCCCTCAGGTGCCGACTGCGCAAGGTGTCGAGCGGTGAACCTGCCGACGAAGCCCGACGCGCCGAGGAGGACGATGTCGTAGTCGCGGTCCCTCGTGTTCATGTCACGCGAGCGTACGGGCGGCGCGAGGGAAGCGGCACCCTGTTGCGTCCGAGGCTCGGATCGCGTAGCGCTGAGGACGTCGGGTGTCTCGCGACCCTGGGTCGCTTGACGGTGTCGGAAGGCTGCCCTACGGTCGCTCTCGTGTCTGTTGCGAACGAGCCCCGGCGCGCGTCTCTCCGCATGGGTGACCCAAGGAGCCAATGCCCGGCTGATTGCTGAGCGTTGACGGTCGACCGCGGTCGTCCGGCCCTTGTTCTGTTCACGTGCGCGCGCGCGTTCGTCGCTGCGCGCCCGACTCGAGAGACGACACACCATGCACGAAGCACTCTGGACCGACCATCGGTTCCGCACGTTCCTCCTCGCTATGCGCGGCGGCCTCTTCGGAGTCGGCGTCGAAGACGACGAACGCGACGCCTTCCTCGAGCAGGCTCGGCGCCGGATCGTTCCGATCGTGCAGCGCCGGGTGCTCGCGGAGGTGGGCGCGACGGTCGACGACCAGGGAGTCGCGGTCGTCGCATACGAACTCCTCGAAGAGAGCGCGTGGGACCGCCGCCGCACGTGGCTGATCGCGAGCTCCGATCCGTGGGGGTTCCTCGCCGATCTGGTGGTTCGCGAGCTCAAGGCCGCCTACGGCGAGACGTCGGGTGTCCGCGGTGAGGACGGCGATGAGGCGGAGCTCGCCGGCATCCTTGCGGCGAGCACGCGTCGCGGGATCGAGGGCGGAAGCGGGGGAGACGGCACGGCCTGAGCGTGCCCAGCCGCGGGGCGCTCGGCAGGCCCTGACCGGGGCCGGCGGGCTACCCCAGCCCCTCCAATCCCTCCGCTGTTCCCGCCATGAGCACGGCGGCGTGCTCGGTGATCTTCTCGATGGGCCAGTCCCACCACCGCAGCGCGAGCAGGCGCTGGATGTCGGCATCCTCGAATCGCTTCCGGATGTGGCGGGCGGGGTTGCCGGCCACGATCTCGTAGGGTGCGGCATCCTTCGCCACCACGCTGCCGGCGCCGATCACCGCGCCGTCGCCGATCGTCACGCCGGGGAGGATGGTCGCCTCGCGGCCGATCCACACGTCGTTGCCGACGACGGTGTCACCGGGCTGCTCGATCGCCTGGAAGGCGTCGAGCGTCTTGTCCATCCAGGTCCCGCCGAACATCGTGAACGGATACGTCGAGGGCCCGACCATCGGATGGTTGCCACACGGCATCAGGAACGTCACGCCCGGCGCGATGGCAGTGAAGCGGCCGATCACGAGGCGCTGCGGGCCGTACAGGTACTTGACGTTCGCCTGCTCGAACGGTGGTCGCGTGCCTTCGTCGTCGTAGTAGGTGTAATCGCCGACCTCGATCAACGGCGAAGTCACCTCGTTCGCGAGGAAGATCACGTTCGTGAGGTCGGCTCGCGTCGAGGGGTTCCGCTGGGCGGGATCCGGGGTGCTGTGCATGAAGGCTCCTTCGTCAGGTCCACGAGGGCGGGGAGGGTGGCGCGCGTCGACCCGCCGCCCACGCGGATCAGTGCTGCTCGCCGGTGGGGGCCACCCACTGCACGAGCTGGTAGATGACGCCGTTGGGGTCGGCCATCTGGAAGTAGCGCTCACCCCACGGCTCGGTCTCGATCGGCGTGGCGATCTCGACCCCGGCGTCGCGCAGGCGCGCGTAGTCGGCATCGATGTCGTCCACGGTGAAGGCCACAAGCAGACCGTCGGCATGACCGGCCATGGACTCGGGCTTGAACGTCGAGAGCCCCTTACGCAGGTAGATGAGGTTGAACCCCGCCTCCGGGTGCGAAAGCGACGAGAAACCGTCGGCCTCCATGGCGACGCTGAAGCCCAGGTGCTTCTGTACCCACGTGGCCGAGGCCTCGACGTCGGTGACGTTGAGCGAGATCGCGGAATCGGTGATGTGCATGCGGTCCTCCTGTGTGGGTTGGTCGCGGTGATGTCCGGCACCGTCAACACTATACAACGTACAATGTACAGCGTACAACGAAATGATGCAACAATGGATTCCATGACTGCAGAACGGACCGGATCGGGTGAACCGAGCGCGACGCTCGCCCTGCTGTGGGGCGCGCCGGTCGAACAGCGGCGCAAGGGCCCCGCGCGGTCGGTGACCGTGCCGCAGATCGTCGACGCCGCACTCGCGCTCGCCGACGCCGAGGGTCTCGCCGCGCTCACGATGCGCGCGGTCACCGACAAGGTCGGCATCTCGGCGATGTCGGTCTACACGTACGTGCCCGGCAAGCCCGAGCTGCTCGACCTCATGGTCGACGCGCTCTACGCCCGCATGGACCGTCCCGAGTGGGGCGCGCAGGCCTGGCGAAAGCGCGTCACAACGATCGCCGTGGCGAACCGGATGCTGCTGACCCGGCACCCCTGGATGACCGAGGTCGCCGCCCTCAGCCGCCCGCCCCTCGGCCCGGGGCTCATGGCGAAGTACGAGCACGAGCTGGCCGCGTTCGACCGGACGGGATTGACGGATGTCGACACCGACGCCGCACTGACCTTCGTACTGGGCTTCGTCCAGTCCCACTGCCGCGCAGCGCATGACGCGCGCCGTGCGACGACGGACACCGCGATGAGCGATGCGGACTGGTGGGCGGCGAATCAGCCGATCCTCGAGCGCGCCTTCGACCCCGCCGTCTACCCGCGGGCCGTACGCACCGGCGCCGCGGCAGGGGAGGCGCAGGGCTCCGCGTGGAGCGACGAGCGCTCGTGGAAGTTCGGCCTCGCGCGTGTGCTCGACGGGCTCGCGGCGCTCATCGACCGCGAGGGTTGAAGGCGCTTCGACAAGCTCAGCAACCGGGCGCTATCGCAGCCTCTCCACCTTGTCGCGCAGCACCTTCTGCTGGGCCGCGTTCGCCGTGAGTTCTGCCGCCGTCCGCAGCTCCGACCGTGCCTCGTCCGCACGCCCCAGCCGCGCCAGCAGCTCGCCGCGCACGCTCGGAATAAGGTACGAGCCCCGAAGCGCTCCCGACGCCTCGAGCCCGTCGACGATCCGCAATCCTGCCTCGGGACCGTAGGTCATCGATACCGCCACCGCACGGTTCAGCTCGACGATCGCGCTCGGGGCTATCCGCCCGAGCACCTCGTAGTGCAGCACGATCCGCGGCCAGTCGGTTTCTTCGACGCTCGGAGCCACCGCATGGCACTGCGCGATCGCTGCCTGCAGGGCGTACGAACCGCGACCGATCCCGCGAGCCGCTGCCAACGCGTCCGCCCGCTTCAGGAGCTCGACCGCGCGCGCGATCTGCCCGCGGTCCCACCGCGACCGGTCCTGGTCGGCCAGCAGCACGGGCTCACCGGTGCGCGACTCACGCGCGGCGAAACGCGAGCGCTGGAACTCCATCAGGGCCACCAGCGCGAGCGGCTCGGGCTCGCGCGGCAGGAGTCCCGCGACGATGCGGCCGAGCCGCAGCGCCTCGTCGGCGAGATCGGGGCGCACCCAGCGGTCGCCGGCGGTGGCGGCGTAGCCCTCGGTGAAGACGAGGTACACGACTCCCAGCACGGCCGAGAGTCTCGCCTTCCACTCCGACGGGTCGGGCGTCTCGAACGGCACCCGGGCCGCGGACAGCGACTTCTTGGCCCGGGTGATGCGGGCCTGCACGGTCGGAACCGTGGTCAGCAGCATCCGCGCGATCTCTTCCGTCGACAGGCCCGCGACCACCCGCAGCGTGAGCGCCACCTGCGACTCGCGCGACAGCGCGGGGTGACACGCCGTGAAGATGAGGCGCATCACGTCGTCGTCGATCGGGCGCCACTCGTCGTCGGTCGCCTCGCCGAGAGTGTGCGCGATCGCGGCGTACCGCTCGTCGAGCCGCTCGCGGCGCCGCCACGCATCGATCACGCGCCGCTTCGCGACGGCGGTCAGCCAGGCGCCGGGATTCGACGGGATGCCGTCCCTCGGCCAGGAACCGAGGGCTTCGAGCAGCGCCTCCTGGGCGACATCCTCGGCGAGGCCGAGGTCGCCGGTCATCTTGGCGACGGATGCCACGATCCGAAGGCCCTCGATGCGCCAGACGGCCTCGACCGTGCGCCGGGTGTCGTTCATGCTCGGTTCGCTCTCGGGTGGCGTATCACTCGGTGCCGAGCTCGGCCCGCCACTCCTTCTCCTTCTCGAGGTACTCGTTGCCCTCGAAGCCCGCGAAGTCGGTCTCATCGGTCACGCGACGCACCTCGAGCTTGTTGCCCGGGGTGAGCGGAGCGCGCTTGGCCCACTCGATGGCCTCCTCGGCGGTGGCGGTCTGGATGATCCAGAAGCCGTTGAACAGCTCGTGCACCTCGCCGTAGGGGCCGTCGCTCACGATCGGGGCCTCGCCCGCGAAGTCCACGACGTAGCCGGGCTCCTGCGCCAGGCCCTCGCCCGCGACCAGCACGCCGGCCTTGATCATCGACTCGTTGTAGGCGCCCATCGCGTTGATGATGGCCTCGAAGTCCATGTTCTCGTAGTCCTCGACGGCCTGCTCGGTGGCCCGCATAATCAGCATGTGCTTCATTTCCCGCTCCTTGTTCCGGTTGCTTGGAGTGACCGTTCGTCCCTCCTCACTATCGCGTCGAACGGGCGCGGAGGAAATCGACATGGGGTTCGAGAATCTTCACGCGCGGATCAGCCGCGGCCTCGCTGCCACGCTAGGCCGCGGCCTCGCGCTCCTGGATGTGCGCGTCCAGCGCCCGTGCCATGCGCAGGATGGCTTCCTGCAGCAGCGGGCGGGGAAGCGCGAAGACGAAGCGGGTGTGTCCGATCGCCGCCTCGCCGCACGCTGCGCCGTCGGTCATGGCGACGCCGGCGTTCTCTCGGAACCACTCGCCGAGGTCGCCGTCGAGCCCGTAGGCACGGAAGTCGATCAGCGCGATGTAGGTGCCCTCGGGAAGCGTCATGCGAGCCTGCGGCAGGTGCTCCTCCACCAGCTCCGCGAGGAGGCGCCGGTTGCCGTCGAGGTACTCCACGACGCTGTCGAGCCACTGTGCGCCGGCCGAGTATGCGGCGGTGTTGGCGAGGACGCCGAGCGTCGACGTGCCGTGCCCGGCCCACATCCCGAACGATTCCCAGACCGCGGCATCCGCGTCGTTCGAAAGGATCACCTGCGCGCACTTCAGTCCTGCGAGGTTCCATGCCTTCGAGGCGGATGCCGCGGTGATCGTGTGCGACGCGGCCTGCTCCGACACCGACGCGTAGGGGATGTGCTGCGCAGGACGGTAGACGATGGGTGCGTGGATCTCGTCGGAGAACACGCGTCCCCTCTTGGCGGTGACGACGTCGGAGAGCGCCTCGAGCTCGTCGCGACGGAAGACGGTGCCGAGCGGGTTGTGCGGGTTGCAGAGCACGACGAGTCCGGCTCCCCCGTCGAAGGCCCGCGCGATCGCCTCTAGGTCCATCGTCATGCGACCGTCGACTTCGATGCTCGGAACCTCGATCACCTCGCGGCCGTGCAGCTTCGGCACGAACAGGAACGGCATGTACGCCGGCGTCGGCACGATCACGGCGCTGCCGGGCTCGGTGAACTTCTCGATCGCCAGTTCGAACGCGGCGATGACGTCGGGGACGTGGTGCACGCGGTCGGCAGGCACCGCCCATCCGTAGTTGTCCGTATACCAGGCGGCGGTCGCCTCCGACATGTCCCGCGCAACCTGCGGGGGAAGATAGCCCGTCAAGCCGCGGTCGAGCGCTGCTTTCAGAGCACCGCTGACGGCCGGAGCGAGGCCGAAGTCCATCTCGGCGACGAAGGCGCCGATCGTCTCGGGGAACATGGTCCACTTGACGCTCCCCGCCTCGCGGAGGTCGGCATCGGTGATCGTGTCGAAATCTTGCTGCGGCACAGCGTCTTCCTCTCTCGGGGGTTGATGCGTCAGGCGTTGGAACGCGTGTCGTCCTGCTCGTCGGTGCTGCCGAGCTCGTTCAGGTAGTTGTAGATGGTGAAGCGGCTGACCTCGAGCGACTCCGCAATCATCTCGACGGCCTCGCGCAGGAGGAAGAGCCCGCGAGCCTTCAGCTGGCCCACGACCTGGAGCTTGTGCTCCTTCTTCATCTGCGGGACCGGGATGCCGATGCTCGAGATCGCCTGATTGATCAGATACGAAGCGAGCTCGTCCACGTCACGGACGAACATCTCCTTCGACTCGACGCGACTGGGCGCCGGCAGCGGAACCGGCCCGTCACCCTGCTTGACGCCGGCGACCGAGACCATCACGTCGGCGATCTGCTTGATCGCCATCCACGCGGAGATGTCCGTATTGATGCACAGAGCTGCGACCGGATTGCCGGCGACATCGCGGATGATCATGGTCGATGACCGCATGCGCCGTCCGTCGGACAGCAGCGTCTCGTACCCGAGGTCATGCTCGGTGAAGCCGGTCACGGCCTGCTGGAGAAGCAGGTCCGTGGCGGGGTCCCCGACGCGACGACCTGTGACGTCTCCGAAGACGGCCACGATCGAGTTCGGAAGCAGACTCAGGTCGTGCAGAACCACCTCGCTGGAGGTGGGGAGGGCTCGCCCGATGGGTTCGACCAAGCGCGAGAAGACAGTGATCAGGCGCTCGCCGTCGAGGGTGCGCTGAGGTGCGCGGACGTCGGCGAGCTCCGCATCGAGCTCCGCCGCGGGATCGGTCATGGTCTCTCCTGGTTCGTGTGGCCCGGCATCCGGACTTCAACATCAAGTTGCAAACGACACGCTAGTGCATCCACATGTTGTTGGGGGCGGAGGTGTTGCGGCTGTGTAAACCGCTTGTAAAAGCTGCGCATTTGTGGCTTGCGTTGAAATCCGGCTGTGTAGCTTGAACACACTGTTGAGAAATTCAGGCGTCTCGCGCCCTTGTCCCACCTGAACGATCCCTGCAATCCCGGCCCATTCCACCCGAGGAGTAGTCATGCAGCACCACCCCCTCAACACTCAAGGCAGCCGCCTGCGCAGGTCGAGCGCCGTAGCAGTCGTGAGTGCCATCGCGGCGATCGTGCTCGCCGGATGCGCCGCTGCCGCGGACAGCACGATGGCGAGCACGTCCACCGAGCCGGCTTCCGGCGGAGATCTCATCGTCGGCACCTACCTCGACCCCACCTGCATCGACAACCAGCAGATCGGGACCAACGTCTCGCTCAGCGTGACCCGGCAGCTCACGGATTCGCTCACCGAGCAGGACCCGGAGACGGGTGAGATCGAGCCGTGGCTGGCTGAGTCATGGGAGGTGAACGAGGACAGCACCGCGTTCACGTTCACGCTGCGTGACGGCGTGACCTTCAGCGATGGGTCCGCGTTCGACGCGCAGGTCGTGAAAGAGAACATCGACGGGATCATCGCACTCGGCGCACAGGCACCGGTCGCCGGCCCGTATCTGGCCGGACTGGAGAGCGCGACGGTCCTCGACGAGCAGACCATCGAGATCGCCTTCGCTCAGCCGAACGCACAATTCCTGCAGGCCACGTCCAACATCGCGATGGGCATGGTCTCGAGCGCGACCGCGGCCATGACAGCGGAGGAGCGCTGCGGCGCCGGCATCGTCGGCACAGGGCCCTTCGTGCTGGAGAGCTATACGGCCAACGACGCCACCGTGCTCTCCAGGCGCGACGGATACGACTGGGCGCCGCCGTCGGCAGCGCACGAGGGTGAGGCCTACCTCGACTCCGTCACATTCCAGGTCCTCCCTGAGAACAGCGTCCGCACCGGTGCGCTCCTGTCGGGACAGGTCGACGCTATGGACAACGTCCAGCAGCAGGACGAGGCAGCCGTCTCCGGCAACGGCTTCAGCCTCGTGACACGCGCCAACCCCGGTTTCGCTGTGTCGGTGATGTTCAACCTGGCTTCCGGCCCCGGCGCCGACCCCGCTGTGCGCAAGGCGATGATGATCGGCGTCGACCGGGAGGACGCCTTGGCCGTGCTCGGTCCGACAGGTGCCGAGACGCCGGGGGTGCTCACCTCGACGACTCCCGGCGCCGAGGACTACACCTCCTATTTCGAGGCCGACCCCGAGGCCGCCGCGGATCTTCTCGAGGAGGCAGGCTGGGTCGAGGGCGCAGACGGCGTCCGGGCGAAGGACGGTCAGCGGCTCGAACTCGACTTCCCCTACTTCTTCGACGGCCCCGTGGTCGAACTTCTGCAGCAGGCGTACGCCGAGCTCGGATTGCGGTTGAACATCTCCCAGGTGACGACGGCGGACTTCCTCACCGCGATCCAGGACGGCGCGTTCGACGCGACGGTGGGCAACCTCACGCGCGCCGACATCGACGTGCTGCGCTCGAGCCTCAGCAGCGCCGGCGCCAACTGGTACGGATTCGCTGACGCCGAGCTGCAGTCGCTGCTGGAAGCGCAGGCGGCGGAGCCCGACCCTGACGCCCGTGTCGAGATCGCCAACGAGATCCAAGAGGTGATCCTCGACAACGCGTATGTGGTGCCGCTGCACGCCCTCGCCCAGGGGTACGCCGTTCGCGACGGGGTCAACGCCTTCGAGTTCGAGGCATCCAGTCGACTCGACCTCTATGACACCTGGATGACGCCGTGAGGCCGGGCGGGGCGGCCGGAGCCGTTGGACCGGCCGCCCCGCCCGCTTCCCTCAGCTTTCCCACACGAGAGGACAACAGGTGATCAGATATCTCGCCGGCCGCGTCGGTCAGGCAGCGGCTGTCGTCTGGGCCGCCTTCACACTGGGCTTCATCATCCTCTACCTCATGCCCTCCGATCCCGCCGAGATCATCGCCAGCGGGGGGCTGCAGGGAGAGAGCGGCAGCGAAGCCAGTCAGCAGCAGCTCGAGGAGCTGCGCGCCGAGATGGGACTCGACCAACCCGCGATCGTGCAGTACTTCACCCGGCTGTTCGCGATGGCGACGGGGGACTGGGGAGCGTCGTACCAGACCGGACTCCCCGTGACGGACATGCTCTCGACCGCGCTGCCGCCGACCGTCGCGATCGCGGTGCTCGGTCTGTCGATCGCGATCGTCATTGGGATGCTGCTCGGCTTCCTCGCCACCTACACCCGCTTCGGACCGCTGCGCCAGCTCCTCTATTCGCTGCCGTCGGTCGGCGCCAGCATCCCGACGTTCTGGTCTGCGCTCGTGCTGATCCAGCTCTTCTCGTTCAGTCTTCGGATGTTCCCCGCCTTCGGCAACAACGGCTTCTCATCGACCGTGCTGCCCGCGATCGCGCTGGCGATCCCGGTCTCAGCGATGATCGCCCAGGTCTTCGGGAAGAGCCTGCGCACGGTCATGGCCGAGCCGTACCTCGACACCGCTCGCGCCAAGGGCGCATCGCGGATGGCATCGATGCTCCGCCACGCCGTTCGCAACGCCCTCCTGCCTGTGCTGACGATGGTCGGCATGATCTTCGGCGCCCTGCTGAGCGGTGCGGTCGTCATCGAGACGGTCTTCGGCCGGCAGGGATTCGGGCGCCTCACCGTGGACGCCGTCAACACCCAGGACATCCCGGTCGTGATGGGGGTGGTCGTCTTCTCGGCGATCGTCTTCGTCGCCGCCACGCTGATCGTCGACCTGCTCTACCCCCTGCTGGACCCGCGTATCCGGCAGAGCCTCCGCCCCACCCGCACGAGACTCGCAAAGGCGGCCTGACATGGCTACCACGATCATCAGCCCGCAGGCGACCGAGGTCGCCCCAGCCGTCCCCGCGGAACGCGTCCGGCCGGTCGCCGAGCCGACCGCGCTCACGCGAGCAGCGCGCTGGGTCGCGCGGCAGCCCGGCCTCCTGGTCAGCATCGCCTTCCTGGCGGTCGTGGCGATCTGGGTCATCGCCCCCGCGCTGTTCACCGCGGCCAACCCGCTCACCGGAGACGTGAGCGATCGCCTCCTTCCGCCGTCGTCTGCCCACCTTTTCGGCACCGATGCACTCGGACGTGACCTGTACGCCAGAGTCGTGTACGGCGCCGGCTACTCGATCCAGGCCATCCTCATCGCCGTCGGTGTGGCGCTCGTCGTCGGATCGCTCCTGGGGCTCGCGGCCGGATTCTTCGGCCGCTGGGTCGACGACGTGCTCATGCGAGTCGTCGACGTCGTCCTGGCCATTCCGGCGCTGCTGCTGTCGATGGCGCTCATCACGATCCTCGGCTACGGCCTCGTCAACGTCGCGATCGCCGTCGGTCTCGCGAGCGTCGCCAACTTCGCTCGGCTGATGCGAGCCGACGTGCTGCGGGTGCGCACGTCGCTGTATGTCGAGGCCGCCCGAGCGTCCGGATGCCGCTGGTGGACGATCCTCTTCCGTCACGTGCTGCCGAACTCGGCCGGATCCGTGGTCGCGGTCGCTGCGCTGGAGTTCGGCACAGCGGTCCTCGCCGTCTCCGCCCTGAGCTTCCTCGGCTACGGGGCTCCCGCGCCCACCCCGGAATGGGGACGCCTCGTGTCGGAAGGACGCGACTTCATGGCGACGGCATGGTGGCTCGTCACGTTCCCCGGCATCGTCATCACCCTGCTCGTGCTCGCGACGAACCGCGTCGCGCGCGCACTCGAGAAAGGCGGCCGCCAGTGAGCGCTCAGCCCCTCCTCAGCGTCCGCGACCTGCGGATCTCCTACACCTCGCGCGGTGTCACGCGGGAGGTCGTCCACGGTGTCTCGCTCGACATCGCGCCCGGCGAGGTGGTGGCGATCGTCGGCGAGTCGGGTTCGGGAAAGACGACGGTCGCTCAGTCGCTCATCGGCATGCTCTCGCACAACGGCCGCATCAGCGGGGGGACTGTGATGTTCGACGACATGGACATCGCCCGATTCAGCGACCGTGCCTGGCGGAATCTGCGCGGCGACGCGATCGGTCTCGTCCCGCAGGACCCCACCGTGTCGCTCAACCCGGTGATGAAGATCGGGCCGCAGGTCTCGGAGCCGCTGCGCGTCCACCGCGGCCTGTCGAGGAAGGATGCCGAGCGGGAAGCGATCCGCATCCTCGCTGAATCCGGCCTGACCAACCCCAAGGCGCGTGCTGAGCAGTATCCGCATCAGCTCTCGGGTGGCATGCGCCAGCGCGTTCTCATCGGCATGGCCCTCGCCTGCACACCGCGTCTCGTGGTCGCCGACGAGCCGACGAGCGCTCTGGACGTCACGGTGCAGCGCCAGATCCTCGACCACATCGATGGCATGATCGCCGCCCACGGCACGGCGATGCTGCTGATCACTCACGACCTCGCCGTCGCCGCCGATCGCGCCCAGCGCATCGTCGTCATGTGCAAGGGCGAGATCGTCGAGGAGGGGCCCGCGGTCGATATCATGGCCGCCCCCCGGCATCCGTACACGAAGAAGCTGCTCGCAGCAGCGCCGAGCCTGTCGACGCCGTCCGTGAAGGCGGCACCCGCGCCGGCCGCCGACGGCGTGGACGACCGCGTCATCAGGCTCGATCGCGTGACCAAGCAGTTCCACCTGCCCGCCGGAGGCGTCCTCACCGCCGTCGACGACGTCAGCCTCGACATCCGCCGCGGTGAGACCCTCGGGCTCGTCGGGGAGTCGGGATCGGGCAAGTCGACGCTCGCGCGCATCGTCCTGCAGCTCGAGAAGCAGACATCCGGCGAGGTGTATATCGACGGCGCGCCGACCTCCGAACTCACGCCGAGCAAGGTTCGGTGGCTGCGGCGACGGATGCAAGTGGTCTACCAGAACCCGTATGCCTCACTCGATCCCCGGTTCACCGTGGCATCCATCATCGACGAGCCGCTGCGCGCGTTCCGGGTGGGCGACCGCCGACAGCGGCGTGCCCGCGTGCTGGAACTCCTCGACAGGGTCTCGCTTCCCGCCGAGACGGCGCGGCGGCGTGCGGAGGAGCTCTCCGGCGGCATGCGGCAGCGCGTCGCGATCGCGCGAGCGCTGGCACTGTCTCCCGAGCTCCTGGTGTGCGACGAGCCGACGAGCGCGCTCGACGTCTCGGTGCAGGCGCAGGTGCTCGACCTGCTGACGGAGCTGCAGCGAGATCTCGGGGTGACGATCCTGTTCATCTCACATGACCTCGCCGTGGTGCGTCAGATCTCGCACCGGGTCGCCGTCATGCAGTTCGGCGTGCTGCGCGAGTGCGGCGACGCCGAGCAGGTCTTCACCGCGCCGGCCGATTCGTACACCCGCGAGCTGCTGACATCGATCCCGGGAAGGGAGCTGGTCGCATGAGCGACGACTTCACTGTTTTCAGCGCGGATGCCGTGTGGTGCGGCACCGCGGGATCGAGGATCGCCGGGGGCGTGGTCGTCGTGCGGGGCCAGGAGATCGCCTGGGTGGGGGCGGCGGACGCGCTTCCCGTCGCGTACGCGGGGGCACCGGCCCGGCACTTCCCCGGGGCGACCATCCTCCCTGGGCTCATCGAATCGCACGCCCACCTGTCGTACGACGGCAAGGCCGGCACGAAGAAGCGATCGTTCGGACGCTCGGCACCCAACCTCGTCGCCGTCATGATCGCGTCGGTGCGCGAGCTGCTGAGCGTCGGGGTCACGACCGTCCGCGATCTCGGGGCCCGCGACAACCTCAGCATCGAGGTGCGGGATGCGGTCGCGGAGGGACTCGTCCGCGGCCCGCGCATGCTCGTCGCCGGAGCGCAGATCACCACGACAGGGGGTCACACGTGGCAGAACCACGGCCGCGCCGACTCGCCCGACGAGCTGCGCAAGCTCGTGCGCTCGCATCACAAGGCCGGGGTCGACCTCATCAAGATCAACGCGACCGGCGGGTTCATGACGGCCAAGAGCGCGCCGTGGTTCGCCCAGTTCTCGGTCGAGGAGATGGCCGCGGTGGTGGAGGAGGCGCACCGCCTGGGCAAGAAGGTGGCTGCGCACGCGCACGGCGTGGAAGGCATCGAACGTGCCGTCGCTGCGGGCGTGGACACGATCGAGCACTGCACGTTCGTCGCCGAAGGCGCCGTCGTCGAGCCGGACATCGCCCTGATCGACGAGATCGCCGCGCGCGGCATCCACGTGTGTGCGACCGCCACTTGGAACCTCCCGCAGATGATGCGCAGCAATCCGGCGTTCCAGCCTCCGATCAAGCTGATGCACGAGCGGGGCGTGCAGCTCATCGCCGGCAACGACTCCGGCATCGACGGGGTGCCGCACTCCAGCTATGCCGGCGGGCTCGAGACCTCCGTGATCCTCGGCATCCCCATCGAGGACGTGCTCGTCGGCGCGACGTCGCGGGCCGCCGCCGCACTGGACCTGACCGGTGTCGCCGGAGAACTCGTGCCGGGCGCCTCGGCCGACCTGATCGTCGTGGGTGGAGACCCCCTCGCCGACATCTCGGCCGTGCGCGACGTGCGACATGTGCTCGCGCGGGGAGCGGAGTTCACTCCGGATCCGGTACAGGTTCCGGATCCCGACCCCGCGTACGCCGAGGCCCTCGCCGCCGCGGCGACGTTCGCAGAGGTCATGTCGTGACGAAGATCTACTCCGCCGCTCGGGTGCGCACGCACTCCGCCGCCGGGACCATTCCGGACGCGAGCGTCGTCACCGACGACGAAGGACTCATCGCGTGGGTGGGGCCGACCCGCGACATCCCCCCGTCGTTCGCGGAAGCTGTCCGGGTGCGGGTCGACGGGACGATCATGCCCGGCCTGGTCGACACGCACGTGCATCTCGGCTTCGACGGAGGCCCGCACCCGGTCGAGCGGATGATGGCAGAAAGCGATGCCGAGCAGCTCGTCCTCATGCTTCGCAGTGCGCGTGAGCTCCTGAGCGCGGGGGTGACCACCGCGCGCGACCTCGGCGCGCGAGGCTACCTCGACGTTGTCGTGCGCGACGCGATCGTGCGGGGGGATGCGCGCGGTCCGCGGCTGGTCGTCTCGGGCGCACCGCTCACACCGACCGGTGGCCACTGCTGGTTCATGGGCGGAGAGGCCGACGGCGCGTACGAGCTGCGCAAGGCCGTTCGGCGACACCACGAGCACGGTGTCGACTCGATCAAGATCATGTCGACCGGTGGCTTCATGACCAAGGGCAGCGCCCCGTGGTTCGCCCAGTACTCACAGGACGAGCTGGCGCTGGCGGTCGGCGATGCCCACCGCCTCGGCAAGAGGACGGTCGCTCACGCGCACGGGATCGAAGGCATCCGCAATGCTGTGCGAAGCGGGATCGATGCGCTCGAGCACTGCACGTTCGTCGCATCCGACGGCAGCCTGAGCTTCGACCCGCAGGTGGCCGACGAGATCGCGGCGCGCGGAGTGTACGTGTCGTTCACGCTCAATGTTCTCGCGTGGCAGATGCTCCGCGCAGGCACCCGTGGGTTTGTGGATCACTTCGCGACGGTCGTGCGTGAACTGCGGTCCCGTGGGGTGCGCATCGTGACGGGAACAGATGCTGGAATCGACCGCGCTCCCCATCACGCCTACGCCGCCGGACTCGAGGTGCTCGCCGCGGTCGGTCTGCCCGTTGACGAGGTGCTTCATGCCGCGACGGTGATGTCGGCGGAATCCATGGGGCTCGACGATCAGATCGGCGCGCTCCGGCCCGGACTGTCCGCGGATCTCATCGGGGTCGCGGGTGATCCCGCGACCGACCTGACCGTGCTGCGACGGCCGACACTCGTGGTGGCAGCCGGCGAGGAGTTCGTTCCGGACAGCTATCCCGACCTCGATGCGCTCCCGATGCCGGCACCCACGGGCCCCGGCTCCCTCGCGCACGAGCACTGACCCTCGACCCACGACAGGAAGCTGAACCTCCATGACGCAGCACAACCACCCCGCACCCCTCGGAGACCTCGCCGGCGAGATGGGGGCCGCGTTCGTCGCATTCGACGACGCGGTCTTCAACGGCGCGGGCGAGATCCCGCGCAAGTACCGCGAGCTCATCGCACTGGGTGTCGCCCTGACCACCCAGTGCGATGCCTGCCTGAAAGGACACGCCCGGGCTGCGGTGGAATACGGTGCAACCGAGGAGGAACTTGCCGAGACGACCTACATCACCGCCGCGTTGCGCGCGGGAGGTGGAATCGTTCACGGCATGAAGGCGCTCGCCGCCGTGCAGCGCACCGCTGTGCCCTGACAACCGAGGCGCCCGCAACCACTGTTTCTTCGCGGCCGTCGAGGCCGACCGCCGGCGCGACGCATCGGACTAGGGTCGGGCGCATGGCCGAGACATCCGACCACTGGCGCGACGCCGGCATCATCATGGGCTGGAATCCGACCCTGTGGGACGAATGGCCGGGCACCTACGCCGGCGTCGTTGCCGGCGTCGCTGGGGGCACGCCGTACGCCACGCAGTGGTCAGTGGGATCGAGGCGCGAGGTCAAGCCCGGCACCGATGCCTGGCTGCTGCGGCAGGGCGGGTCGTACGGGCTCATCGGCCACGGCATCGTGTTGACCCACCCGTACGATGACGTGCACTTCGCCGACCCGCGGCGCACCGCGAGCTTCGTCGCGGTCGCGTTCGACGAGCTGGTTGTCGAGAGCGACCGCGTGCCGCGTGACGTGCTCGAGGTGGTCGTACCGGAGGTCGCCTGGCGGTTCCAGTTCCGCTCGGGCAACCGCATCGCGCCCGAGCCCAACCGGCGCCTGCGGGGGCTGTGGCGGGAGGCGGTCGAGGCGCTCGGGTAGCGGGCGCCTCGACGGGGTCAGCGGCGGGATTCCGCCGTCGCGAAGCGGTCGACGAGGCGCACGACGGTCCGAAGGCCGCGCGAAGTCGCTTGGCCGCCGGTCACGCGCTCGATCACCGGCGTGGCGTTGCCGTCGCCGTCGCGCTCGTTGCGGGTCAGTGCCCAGCCCGCTCCCGTGGCGACGAGCTCGCAGCGGCGGTACGCGGCTTCGCTCGCCACGTCGGGGTGGGCCGGGTCGATCGTGCCCCCGCTGTGGAGGGTGAACTCGTGCCGATGCGGGTCGGGAGTGGCGCCGTGCTCGTCGACGACCGAGACCAGATCGTCGAACGGGATCCAGAAGCAGTCGCGCTCCAGGCCCGCGCGCGCGGCGATCGACGCCACGACCGCCTCGGCGGCCGTCGCGGGATCGTCGGCCTCGAATACGACGGTGCCGTTGCTCTGGAAGGGCACGGCGCCGAGGCATCCGGCGTCCTCGAAGGCGCCCAGGATGTCGGCCGTCGAAGGGTGACCCCGCTGGCCCTGATTGACGTTTCGCAGCAACGCGACGCACCTCATGCGTCGACGGTACCGGGTGGGTCCGACAGCGCGGCCCCGCTACGGCGGACGCAGCGGGGCCGTGCGCTCAGTGAACGGGCGGGATCGTGAATCCGGCGATGCGGTCGCCGCGGAGCTCGACGGTTCCGTCGGGCTCGCCGTTGAACATGCGGCTGCGCTCGTCGAAGTGGATGCGCACGATGCATCCGTCATCGTCGGTCCGTTTCGTCGAGTCGCAGCCGGGCTATGCCGCGGCGTGCGGGTCGAGGCGGTTGAGGGTCTCGACGACGCTCGCGTAGTCGCCGCGAGCCTCGCCGTAGCGCAGGAACTTCACACGTTCGACCTGCACCTCGGTGGCATCGGGCTCGTCGCGCAGGATCTGCACGACCTCGTCGACGAACTCGTCGAGCGGCATCGCGAACGGGCTCTGGCGCTGCCCGGCCATGAGGTCGGTCGCCACCGACGGCGGCTCGAGCTCGACGACGCGCACCGACGTGCCCGCCAGCTGCAGGCGGATCGATTCGCTCAGCATGTGGATCGCGGCCTTCGTCGCGTTGTACGTCGGCGTCACGCGCAGCGGCGCGAACGCCAGGCCCGACGAGACGGTCATGATCGTGGCCTCCGGCTGCGACCGCAGCTGCTCGACGAACGCGCCGATGAGGCGGATCGGTCCGAGCAGGTTCGTCGTCACCGTCGCCTCGGCGGTCGAGACGAAACCCTCCGGGGTCGTCCAGTCCTCGAGGCGCATGATGCCCGCCATCGTCACGAGCACGTTGAGCTCGGGGTGGCGCGCGATGGCTTCGGACGCGGCTGCGGCGATGGACGCGGCATCCGTCGTGTCGATCTCGACCGTGTCGATTCCAGGATGCCGCGCCGCGATGTCGTCGAGGAGCTCGCGGCGGCGCCCGCCGACGATCACGGTGTTGCCGGCCTCGTGCAGGCGTTCGGCGAGGGCCAGGCCGATGCCGCTCGTCGCGCCGGGGATGAAGATGGTGTTTCCGTCGATTCGCATGCTTCGAGTGTTCGACTCGGGCGTGCGGCGTGGCAGAGAGCGCTTATCGGGGGAGCGGGAGTCCCTGGATGCCTCGGTCCCGCGCGCGCATGATGGACCCATGGATCGCGAAGCCCTGGCCGAGTTCCTCCGCAGCCGCCGCGAGAAGCTGCAGCCCGCCGACGTCGGGCTGAGCGAGGGCGTGCGCCGCCGGGCACCCGGGCTGCGGCGCGAGGAGGTCGCGCAGCTCGCCCTGATGTCGACCGACTACTACACGCGACTGGAGCAGCAGCGCGGACCTCAGCCGAGCACCCAGATGCTCGCGTCGCTCGCCCGCGCGCTGCGGCTCACCGCCGACGAGCGCGACTACCTGTACCGGATGGCGGGGCACGCGGTTCCCGACCGGATGGGCCCGGCGGGGCACGTGGCGCCGCCGCTGTTGCGCGTGTTCGACCGCCTCTCCGACACGCCCGCGCTCGTCATCTCGACGCTCGGCGAGACCCTCGTGCAGAACTCGCTCGCCGCCGCTCTGCTCGGCGATCACGTCGGCGCGACGGGATGGGACCGCTACGAACCGTGGCGCTGGTTCGTGCGTCCCGAGACGGAGCGGCTCCACTACCCCGAGAGCGACCATCCCCGCCACAGTCGCGCGCTCGTCGCCGGGCTGCGAGCGGCGTACGGGTCGATGGGGGCGTCGTCCCAGGCGGGCGAGCTGGTCGCAGAGCTCGCGCGGCGGAGTGCCGAGTTCGGCGAGCTGTGGGAGAGGCAGGAGGTCGCGCAGCGCTTCGCCGACCACAAGGTGCTGCTGCATCCGGAGGTCGGCGCGATCGAGGTCGACTGCCAGGTGCTCTTCACCGAGGACCGGTCGCAGGCGCTCCTCGTTCTCACCCCCGAGCCGCGCAGCGAGGCCGAGGAGAAGATCCGCCTCCTCGGCGTGCTCGGTATGCAGCAGTTCTCCGGCGCCGCGCGTTGAGCCGGACGACTTTTCAGGCCACGGCCTCGTCGATCGCTGCGCCGACGGGCCCGATCGCCGGCCACGCCCCCTCGGAGCTGCTGCCGGGCACGCGTCGGCGGCACGATGTCGCCTGCGTAGAACGCGCGCCAGAACCGGTGCAGAGGCCCGTCCGTGGCTATCACTGGGGGCGGGGGAGTGTCAAGGGTCAGCAGGAATCCGTCGACCTTCCTACTCTGAGAGAGCAGGAAACACACAACACGCGAAGCGGTAGAGCACCGGCGGTCGGGTCGCCGTACAGACTCCCGTGATCGCGCGAGATGGTCCCGGTGGGAGGGCTACCCACCGGGACCATCGCTCTGCGGGCAATGGCCCGGATTTCGGAGAAATGAGCGATATATCGCCCCGGATTCGTTCATGACACATCGAAAGAATGTCGGAGCCCAGTCGTAGTCTGAAGGCATGTCGATCGACCCCGCGCTCGAGATCCCGGTGCCCGATGCGCTCGATCTCGTGGTCGAGGTGGCCGACATGATGGCGATCTTCGCGGCGCAGCGACTGGCGCGCGTGGACGCGATGCGACGTGTGGCGCTCGAGGATGCCGCGCGCCACGGCCGCGAACTCACCGAGGTGATCGAACGCGGCGTGCGGCTCGAGCTGGCGGCAGCGCTGCGCATCACCGAGCACGCGGCCGGTGAGCTGCTCCGGCGGGCGGAGGCGCTCGTCCACCGGTACCCGGCGGTGCTGGCTTCACTGGGGCGGGCCGCGATGACCGAGCGTCACGCCGAGATCCTGGTGAGCGGCCTGGACGAGGTCGAGCCCGATCTGCGTGACGATCTCCTGCCTCGGGCGCTCGAACTGGCGGAGTCGCAGCAGGTCGGCACGTTCCGCCGGTCACTGCGCAAGCTCATCGACTACGCTCGATCGGTGACACTCGCGCAACGTCACGAGGAGGCTCTCGCCAAGCGACGGTCCGTCATCGAGCACGTCGACGACGGGATGGCGTGGCTGCACCTCTACATCCCGGCTGTCGAGGTCCGCGCCATCGACGGTCGCGCCGCCGCGATCGCGAAGGTGATCGTGGCGCAGGAGGATGAGACCCGCACGCTCGATCAGGCACGCGCCGACGTGATGTGCAATCTGCTGATCGAGGGGCGCACCGATCTTCACCCGGTCGAGGCGCGTGGCATCCGTGCGAACGTGGTCGTCACCGTGCCGGCACTCGCGCTGCTCACGGAAGATGACGCCGCCCGCGCTGCGGCCGGGGTGGAACCGGCCGTGGTCGAGGGTCTGGGGCCGGTACCGCTGGAGCGGGCGCGCGAGCTGTGCGGCGGCGCCGACGGCTGGATGCGGATCCTGACCCACCCCGAGACCGGTGCGGTGCTCTCGGTCGGGCGCGACCTCTACCGCACGCCCTCGTCACTTCGGCGCATCGTCGCGTGGCGAGCCGAGCGGTGCATGGGCCCGGGGTGCGGAATGCCGGCGTCGCGGTGCGAGATCGATCACACGGTGGCGTGGGAGCACGGCGGATCCACCTCCCTCGACAACCTCGCGCCACTGTGCCGAGGCCACCACCGGGTCAAACACCACGGCGGCTGGCAGGTGAGACAGGTGCCCGACACCGGGGGCGCGCTCGAGTGGACGTCCCCCGCGGGAAGGCGCTACGTCGTGGAGCCCGAGCGACGAGTCCCGGTGTTCCGCCCGTCCGCGGATGCCGACGCGCCCTTCTGAACGTACGAGCGGCCGACCTGGACGTACGAGCGGGCGGCTCGTGGCGTAGACGCGCAAGCCCCTTGCCGAGGGCCCTCGCGCGATGGACGCTCGAACCATGACCATTGACATCGCCGACCTGCTGCGACTCGAACAAGCGGGCTGGACGTCGCTGTGCGACGGATCCGGTGGCGCGTTCTACGGCCGCATCATGACTCCCGATGGCGTCATGGCGCTCGCCGACGGTTCTGTCCTCGACCGTGACGCCGTCGTGGCGTCCCTCCGCGACGCGCCGGCGTGGGGCAGCTACGAGATCCGCGACGAGCGCCTTGTTCCGTTGGGACCGGACGCGGCGGCACTGGTTTACACCGGACGCGCGTTCCGCGCCGCGGGCGGCCCCGCTTTCGTCGCCCTCATGTCGAGCGTGTACATCCGTGACCGCGACGATTGGCGGCTCGCGCTCTACCAGCAGACGCCGGTCCCCGAGGCGGAATAGCAGACGCCGCCTTGCGCACCGTCAGCGGGCTCGGCGCCGTCCACGGGTCTCCGCGACGTGCGTCTGTCGCCGCGGATCAGTACCAGCCGACCGACTGCGAGTGGCTCCACGCGCCGCACGGCGTGCCGTAGCGACCCGAGATGTACCCGAGACCCCACGAGATCTGGGTCGCCGGGTTGGTCTGCCAGTCGGCACCCGCCGTCGACATCTTGCTGCCGGGCAGCGCCTGCGGGATGCCGAACGCGCCACTGGAGCGGTTGTGGGCCTGATAGTTCCAGCCCGACTCCTTGTTCCACAGCGACACGAGGCACGC
>NZ_RRYE01000001.1 GCF_004010105.1 Microbacterium sp. CPCC 204701 | reverse complement strand
GCGACGTGGAGCGCCGAGAGCTCCTCGACGAGCGCGCCGTGCTTCCACCAGCACGCCGGAACGACGCTGACCGCCACGTTGTAGCGCACCGTGAACCACTCGACCCATTCGCGCAACGCCGTCCACTCCGCGCTCGCGTCCTCCGGCGACAGGTTCCGCCAGTCGACGGGGTGGGTGCCCAAAGGTTCGGCGTCGACACCCACAGGCGCGATCCGGGCGAGCTCGGCGGCGATCAGCCGTTCGATCTCTTCGGGGTCGAGGTCGTCGTTCACGGGGCAATCTCCTGGGCCCAGAGCCTTGCCCGCAGACGCTGCAACGCGATGCCGGATGCCGCCCGCCGCGAGCGGTGAAAGGCGAGCACATGGTCGCGGTCGATGAGGCGGTGCAGAAGATCGTGGCAGTGCGGATGCAGCGGCACGAGGTCATCGTGGCGCTCAAACGCCCGCCATCCGCCCTTGACGAAGCGCACGCCCGAGTAGTCAAGGTGATGCAGTTCGAGCTCCCGGCTTGCCGCGAGCCGGCCGCATGCCGCACACACGAGCGGCCGACGGAGTCGCACCTGCTTTCGGAACCAGCGTGACCGGCGCGCGAACCACTCCGGCGAGCGGAGGAACTCCGCCCGATACGCGTTGCGCACCCCGGTCTTCCGACGATTGCTCACGGCTCGCTCGCCACCTCTGGCGCCGGTGCGGCGGCCTCACCGAAGACTGTCTGCTGCTCGCGCTCGGTGTCGTGCTTGCCGGCCTGGATGTCGCGGGCATCGCGGCGCTGGTCCCAGCCGCTGAGGTCGAGCAGTACGCCGCGGCGGTTGCGGTAGGCGAGCAGACCGACGTTCTGCGGCATCCGTCGGATCTCGTCGACCGACATCAAGGCGAGCCGTTCGTGGTGCTCGCTCGTCGAATGCCCCGCCTCGCGCGTCGACCACGACCGCTGCGTGCGCCGCGTCTGCCTCGTGCCGAGCAGCGCCTCGACATCGCGCAGATGGTCGACATGCGACGCGCCTCCGAGCAGGACTTTCGCCGTCGCGGCAGCCCAGATCGTGTCGGCTTCTGCGCGCGACCACGACGTCTCGGCCTGCGACAGCGCCTGCAGCACGACGAAGGTGCAGATGCCGCGGCCGCCGCCGTCGGCCATGATCCGCGGGAGGTTGCCCCACCGGAACATGTTCACGATTTCGTCGAGAATGAGACCGAGCGGATGCTGCAGCCTTGAACCGGGGGACGCCAGCGCGCGCACGCGCGCGACCTCGACGATGTCGTCGAGCAGTGCGCCGAGGAATCCGCCCATCGCGGACGCGCCGGACGCGGAGCCGATGAGATACAGCGTGTTCGCGCCATCGAGGAAGGCGCGCGGGTCGAAGACGGCATCGCCGGGGCGCGGCGTGAGAGCCTCGCGGATCTTCGGCACAGCAAGAGGAGCCACCGCGCCTTGCACGCCGAACCAGATAGATGAGACGAGCTTGTCGTCGGATGCGAGTGTCGCTTCGAGGTTGTCGCCCCATCCCGGCGCGCCGTCGGAGCGGAGGATGGAGACCGCAGACCGTCGCGCGAGGATCGGACTCGTTCCCCAGTTGTAGAGATCTTCGATCGAGCAGTTGCCGACCGCGGCCGCGTGTAGGAGCCGCCCGAGCACGACTCCTGACGCCTGCGCCCACTCGCCGTTCGTCGTCGACGTGCCGAGCGCGGTGCCTGTGATGATCGCGCTACCGCGCTGCATCGCGACGAGCGGGTCTTCGCACCCCGCGATGGGAGAGACGCGGAGGGGATGACGCATGCCCGAGAGCCCCTGCGGGTCGAACACGTGCACCTCTCCGCGCCGCTCGCGCATGCGCAGCGTCGCCGTGAGGTTGTCGTTCGTCGTCGACGTCGTGATGAGCGGCCCCGACCAGTCGAGGATCGCCGAGATCAGGACGCGGTAGCCCTTGCCCGAGCGCGGAGGGCCTTCGAGGGCGACTGAGTCTTCGATCGAGACGAAGACGTCCTTCCCGCGAGAGCGACCGACGCGCCAGCCGACGTCGGTCGGCCGCGGCCGGATGAGGTCGGGACGTAGCTGCCGTGCCCGCTTGAGGACTGCGTACGCCGACAGGTGCTGACGGATCTCGGATGCCTCGGCGAACCCGGGCCGCCCCCTAAGGTCGCTGATGAATGACTGGTCGGACTGCCGATATCGGCGGTATGCGATCCACGCCCACACCGCGATGCCCACAACGAGCGCGACGGCGACGAGACCGACGAACCGGATCGCGACCGCCGGCGGCTCGCATCCCGCGATCAGGGCGAAGCCGCTGGCGTCGCCGGTGATCACCAGCCACAGGGCCGAAAACATCGACTCCGCCTCGGGGCGCACTCCGCACACCGCGAGCACGACCACCTCAGTGAGGAACGCGAAGGCGACGCTGAGGACGACGCCCACGGCGACCACGATCGCGATGGCCTTGCCCAGCATCCCGCTCATGACTTCCGCCCTTCAGAACCCGCCTGCGACAGCTGCCGCAGCGTGCAGCCAGGCGTCCTGTGTCGTGCGACGGAGGCTGTCGAAGCGCAGCGGACCGGACTTGAGAGCTGGGTCGAATGGGATGGAGTGGACGGCCCGCACGGTCCCGCGGAAGGCGTCGGCGATTCGGCGCGCCGCGGCGGAGCCGGTGGGCTCCGATTGAGTGACGACGACGACCGCGTTGTCGGCGAGAGCGCGAGAACGTTCGTCCCTCTCGCGCAGCGCGTCGAGCAGGAGTGCCGCAGACTCGGCGGACTCGGGCGCCGCGAGCGTCGGGATCACGAGCTGATATGACGAGTCGATCATGCGAAGCCACCGCTGGGCGGATTCGTCATTGCCGGAGTCGAAGAACACGAGGCGGTAGTACCGGGCGGCGACCTGCATGAGCGTGTCGAACTCGGAGTGCTCGATCCGCTGATGCGCGGCGAGCAGTTCGGGGTTCGACCGCAGCACGTCGTACCGATCGACGCTCTGATGATGAACGAACCGGGCGATGTCCGAGATCCCCGCGGTCGGCGCAAGGAGATCGGATGCCGCGGGGAGCAAGTCGCACACCGTCGTGTCGTACAGTCCCTGCTCGGTGCGCCAGCCAAGGGTCCCGCGCGTGTCGTTGTTGTCCCACGCGAGCACGTTGCCGCCGCCGCTGCGCGCGAACACGGCGGCGATCATGGCTGTCGTCATCGTCTTGCCGACGCCGCCCTTGCCGTTCACGACGGCGGCGGTGCGGCATCCTGCCCATCGCTGCGAGACAAGGCGCTGAGCGTCGAGTCGTTTTGTCGCGGCGCGCGACGCGCCGACCATCAGTCCGAGGGATGAGAGGAAGCCCCGCCATCCTGTGAGGGTCGTCTCGGCGGACGTTGCGGTCGTGATGAACGACGGGCGAGGCTGCGACTCCGTCGGGAGCGGCTCAGGGGCAGGGGTTTCGGATCGCCCGAGCGCCTCCTGCTCCTGAGCCAGGGTGCTCACCTCCTTTCCCTGTGACGTCTTCTCGAAGCCGGGCACTGCGCGCATGGGCTCTGGCAGGTGTTCCCGTGGGATGGTGCGGTGCGTGGTGGACGATGTGACCCCGCCGCGCGCGTCGACGACGAGGTGGTAGTCGCCCTGGTCGCCCGAGGTGATGAGCTCGACGACGCTGGCGGCGTGCCGCGCTTCGGCGGCGGCGCGCTGGATGATCAGGTGCCGGATGTCGTCGCCCGGCGAAGCGGTGACGGCCTGGTCTACCCCGTCGGGGGTGGTGAAGATCGCAGTCCGTCCCGTAACGCTCGCGTAGACGCGGAGGGCGGTGTCAACGCTCATCGAAGGTCTCCTTCCGGGATTGCGTCAGCCAGCCGTCGAGGCCGGCGTCGCTGGGGGACTGCTCGGGCCAGAAGCGATCGAGCAGCTCGAGATCGAGAAGCTGCAGCATCCCGTCGTCTGCCTGTTCGGGCTGCAATGCGGAGTCGGTGACGAACAAGTCGACCTCCCACGGCGTCGATGTCGCGAAGCAGTCGACGGCGTACGCGTACTGGCCGACGTACGCGAGGAAGACGCCCATTCGCAACCGCCGGGCGTCTTCGACGTGTGTCGCCGGCATGTTGAGGCGCTCGCGGAGGGCGGCCGCCTCTTGGTGATTCACGCGGAAGATGAACTTGTTCTCGATGTCGCCGACGATCGAGTAGGCGAGATTGCGTTCCTTCGAATCGTTGTCGCCGACGGCGTCGAGGTCGCCCATCTTGTGCAGGATGACGACGTTGCTGATGCCGTAGTGGCGGGAGAGCTTGAGCCACTGCTGGAACATCTGCAGCGCCGCGAGCGACGTCATATCGCGCCACCCCTCTTCGCGGATGAGGTACCGGGTGCGTCTGGCGGAACGGTCCGACACGACAGCTTGGATCCATGCCGTGGTGCACACCTGCGTGAGCTGGGCGACCAGTTCACTGCGTGCGAAGAGCTCACTCGTGTCGACGACGACGATCGGAGATTCGGCGTCGAACGCGACGGTGGACTCGTCCTCGAAGAGTCCCGACAGGTCACCTTCGACGAAGCGGCGCAGCACGAACCGCGGTTGCACGGCGCCGTCGGAAAGCCGGAAGTCGGTGCCGGCGTCGTCGACGATCGTGCCGAGGTGCTCGTATACGTTCCGAAGTGTGGGCCGGTCGCCTGTTGAGCGGATGCTGCGCTCGAGCGCATCATGGATGGCCGCGTGTTCTACGGCCGTGAGCCGAGTCGAGCCCAGTGCCATCTCGATCAGCGAGACGAGCGTCGTGATGCGGCGCTGACGGACCATCTTCTCGTGCTGCTCGTCGTCGGCATCCACGCGGCGCGGGCCATGGTCGAGTGGATTGAGCCGCGCGGCGCTTCCTCCGCCGAGGCGGACGACGACACCGCCTGGCACGGCCTCGGCCACGGTCACCCACTCGCCTTTCGGGTCGGAGGGGACGACAGCCTGATGGCCGAAGGCGAGCGATCGGGTCACGAGAGTCTTGATCGTCGCGGACTTGCCGGCACGATAGGCGCCGAGCACGAGGAGATTCGTCGAGAAGGTGCCCCGATCGGTCGAGTCGGCGTACGCCTCCCAGGGTGAGAAGTGCCACAGCGCGTCGGCGTTGAGGTCGACCCCGAGGATCGGGCCGCGATGGCCGAGTCCGGCATCCGCCACGAAGGGATAGATCCCCGCGAGCTGTCGCGATGTGGCCTGATGGGCCGGGATGCTGGGACGTGCGAGGTTCCAGTAGCCACCCTGGGCCAGCCCTGGCCCGAATGGTCCGGGAACCGCGGCCTGCGGAAGCGCCCGGTCGCGACGGCGCCGCTTCGGTGGTTCGGCCTCGCGTGCGCTCAGCGCGGCCTCGCGTCGGAGCGCGCGCCGCTCGCGTCGAGTCAGGTCGCCGGGCTCGAAGACCGCGAAGGGACGTGCCATCACTTCATCCCCAGACCCAGCGGAAGCGCATTGACCATGAGCGCTTCGGCCTGCTGACAGTAGAGGACTTGCGGCTCCATGCCCGCTCGTGCGAGCGCGTTGCGCATGCCGGCGATCGCTTGCTCGAGCTTCTGCTCATTGGGAGCCGTGACGGTCAGGTAGGCGCCGTACCGGAACTCGCCGTGACCGGCGACGATCTCCTCTTCTTGCCGCTCGAGTGCCTCCCAATCGGCCGCGTCCGCAGCTGAGCCGTCGACGCCGCGCTTGGCACGCAGCTTCTCGTTGCCTCGCCACACCTTCTTGTCGTCCTCGATGCGGCGCATCGCCTTCTTCACCGAGACCGGCGTGAGGACAATCGACAGGATGTGCGTGATCGCTTCGCCGGTCGACGGCATCCGGGCGAACACGATCGACTCGACGAACCCGACGGCGGCATCGGACCGAGGCCATTCGTGGATCCACATCGTCGTGTGCACGGCCGAGTCGCTGTAGACGATGCCGTTCGAGCCTCGGGGCTCCTCGAGGTACATCGGTCCGATCGCGATGGGATCGACGCCCCGCTGCGCGTCGTCGCGGTTCTGCACGTTGGCCGCGAACTCGGGGTCGAATCCGATGCGAGCAAGGGCCGCGACATCCCGCACCGTCAGCCAGCTCCGCACTCGGATGCGCGCCGCATTCAGAGCGTCGGCGAGATTGCGCGCCTCGAGGGAAGCGAGGGCCTTGACGGCACCCTCGCCGCCGCCGAGGGCTTTGAGCTGCGGCCCCAGGGCGATCAGGTCGAGCGTGAACGTCAGATAGTTGCGGTGCGACACCGCGAACGCCTCGGACCGGTCCATGACCTCGTCGTAGTTGCGAGAGACCGGTGAGGCCTCGTCGAGCCCGCGCCGACGCCGAGTGGATTCGTAGTGATCGTGAGCCGCCCGGATCGTCGTCGGGATCGTGCGCTCCTGGAGCACCGCGCGCTTGATCCCGGGTCGCTGCGTGAACGACGCGAGCACGGGCGACCACTGCTGCGCGAGGTCGTAGCGCTCGGCGAGATCCTTCATCAGGAACCCTTGCACCTCGACTTCGGCGGTGACGGAGACTGACCGGTCGTGCGGGTTGTACGCGCACGCGACGCCGTCGACGTCCCACAGTTGGATCGACGCGCGAATGCCGGGAAGGTTCAGCGTGCCCGCGAGTTGCGCACGCTCGGGGCGATAGACGTGGCGTGTCGCGCGGGCGATGTGCCTTGCTTGCTTCATGAGCCAGAGGGCGACCTGTCGCGGCGCCGAGTCGCCATGGATCATGACGAACGCGAACCCTCCGACCGGCAGATAGAGCGGCGCCGCGTAGAGCAGTCCCGGAGGGCCGAAGCGGTTGACGCTCGCCAGCAGCGCGATCGCCGCGATCGTGATGCATGTCAGCTGCCAACCGTCCATGCCCATCACGACGCCCTGCCGTGAACGTCGGGGAAGGCGGACGGGGCGTGCCAGGTCGTGTGTGGTCATCACGCTGTCCTCTCAGTGCGGGTGCGTGCAGGGGTGTTCGTCGGCGCTGGGGGTGTCGTCTGGGCCGAGGGTGTCGTCTGGGCCGAGGGTGTCGGCGTGGCGGAGTTTGACGGCGCCGAGGGGGAGTTCGATTGACCAGCCGGCGCCTTGCCCGAAGTACCAGACGGCGAGGAGCCTGAAGTCGGGCCGCTCCCGCGGGATCTGCTTGCTGCCCGGGTGCCGATGCCCGCGGGCAGCGCCGTGATCCGACTCGGCACGTGGGACGCCGATCGCGCCGCTCTAGATGCGGCCTGACCAGCTCCCGAGCCGATCCGCGAACCGATCGAATCGGCCGCAACCGCGCCGACGAAGCTGAAGAGGCCAAAGACGGCGAAGGGCGCGAAGGTGACGAGAATCAGCCCGATCAAGAGCGGCCAAGACTGTGGATCCCAGATCGTCCGCACTCTCGCGAGGCCATTGATGATGAGCGTCACGAAGCCGATCGTGAGCGGCCCGGTGAGCAGCAGCACTACGACGGCCGAGACGTATCGGACGACCCATTGCGGCCCGACCGCTCGCACGGGGTACAGCATCCATGCGATCGGCCCCACCGCGATCAATGCCGCGAGCACGATGTTGCGGAAGGCGAAGACGAGCATGAGAAGCAGCATCCCGATCATCAGCAAGCCGTGGATGACGAACGCGAAGAAGTAGTTCGCCTGCCCACCTGCCCACATGACCGACTGCAGCGTCGAGAACAATCCGCCCGACCCGTCGCGGTTCATGACGTACCAGGTCAGGTCGTCGACCGCGTTGAGCAGGTGCCCGGTCGCCCAGAGGCTGATTGCCGTAGCCGGGATCGCAATGAAGCTGCGCACGATCGCGCCGACGAGCTCGGCCCGATCACCCGAGACGATGGCCGCGGCGACCGCCCAGACCATCGCGCCGAAAAGGATCGCGAGCACGGCCCATTGCCAGAACGACCATTCCTTGGTCGAGGCGGTCCACAGCAGCGACGACGTATCGAAGCGCATGTTCTGTGCGACGGCGAGCATCATCGACGTTGCCGAGAGTGCCATCCCTCGTCCCGCGTTCTCGAACGTCACGCAGACGACGTCGCCGATCGAGCAGCCGTACTCGACGAGCAGGGGCTTGCCGCCGCTGGTCTTGATGGCCGACACATGCGCTTCGTCAGTCGTGCAGACAGTGGCCTTCGCCCCGTCGACGAAGACGTTGATGAAGCACTGCTGCGGCTTGATGTCTGCGGTGTTCTGCGGCGTGCAGGTGACCTGCTCGTCGACGCGGAAACAGTCGACGGGATACGCGGGCGATGACCAGGGTTCGCCGGACACGGGCGTCGCGTTCGTCGCGGCAGATGCGACGGCGACGGATGCCGCGGTTGTTGCGCGACCGGCTTCCGCCGCGCTTGCGGGCACGACCGCGGTCAACGCGATTCCGAGGCCCAGCGCCGCACCGAGAAGGCCCGGACGCAGCCGGGCCATCAGAACCCGAAGTCGAAGTTGACGAACCATTGGAACAGTCCGCTCGCGGCGCCGAGCACTGCGGCGGCGATGAAGATCCAGAGGATGTTCTCGCCGGCCCACGTGCGCACACGGTCCGAGGCCAGGCCGCGGAACGCGAGAGCGGCACCGGCGATGATCAGCATGATGAGAACGACGATCATGGCGCCCGCCAGGATGTAGGACGCGATGACCTGGAAGCCCTGGAAGAACGGCGCCGAGAAGTCGGGCTCGATGTCGGGAACGTCGACGTCTGCCGGCGCGGTGAGTGCTGTTCGCATGTCTTGCTCCCTCGGTTGGTTCACTTGAGCGGAAGGCCGAGCGCGGCCATGAACGGTTGTGGGTCGATCGGCACGCCATCGCGCTGGACCTCGAAGTGCAGGTGGCAGCCGAAGGATCGACCGGTGTTGCCCTCCGCTCCCAGCGGCGTACCGCCGTCAACGGTGTCTCCGACGGACACGCGAATCGAGTCCCACTGCATGTGCCCGTAGAGCGTGACGAGGCCGTCGCCGTGGTCGATGCGGACAGTGTTTCCCCACCCGAAGTACGAGCCGGCAGTGATGACGCGGCCCGGTCCGGACGCGAAGATCGTCGCGCCGCACGACTGCGCCATGTCGTAACCCAGGTGATTCGTGGAGCAGTAGCTGCACCCGACGACAGGGTTGTACCCGAAGCCGCGCCCCTTCCAGTAGTCGCCGGCGAGTGGGTAGCCCCACGCGCCGCTCGCGACGAGGGCCGGGCGATTCGCGATCGCACTCGCCGCTGATTGACCGCCTACGGCGAACGGAATCGCGATGAGCGGCGTCAGCAGTAGCCCTACTGCGAGCACGACGAACAGCAACGCCCCCGATACGATTCTGCGCCCGGTCTTGGTGTTCGCGAGAGCTGCTGCGGCAGCGACCGGGGCGCCCATGTCAGCCCTCCAATGACCCCGAGAAGTAGCGGACGACCTTGCAGTCTCCGGGCTGCTGCGCGCTGTCCGGTGTGGGGATCGAGCCGTCTTCGCACAGCACCTGCACGCTCACGCGTACCGTCTCGTCGTACGACGACTCGGTGCCCGAATCGTCGGCACGGGTGTAGGTGAGTACGACGTCGGCCGTCCCGATGCGCATGTCGCCGGACGCGTCATCCGGAACTGCTTGATATGAGATGTCGCCCGGCACCGCTGCCGTCACGCGCCCGTTCTCGTTCGCGAGCGAGTTCCATTCATCCTCCGGCAGGACGACGCCCTGCCGCAGCTCGAGCTGTGCGGCCTGCATGTCGTCTTTGCGGTCCTGCTCGGAGGTGTAGCGCATGTCGGGCGTGAACCACGTGTCGAGATACGCGATCCACTCCTGACGCGTGCTGAGTTGGGTGTCGAAAGTGGATGCCGCAGCCAATGCTCCGCGTACATAGACGTCGGGGTCGGTAGTGATCGGCTCCGGAACCCACCCGCGCTCCGCAACGTCGGCATCGACGAACTCGCTCTCGGGAGCGGTCGTGGCGTCAGGTGCCGTGGTGTGGGCGGCCGAACCTGTCGGAGTCGGATCAGTGGTCGGCGTCTGGCTCAAGATCGACGAGATGACGATCGCCACGATGGCCCCGACCACGATCAGCCCGCCCACGAAGGCCCAGACCATCCCTCGACGCGCGGCCTTGCTGCGGGGCGCAGACATCATCATCTACCTCCCCGGACTCTCAGCGCTGCCGGTCTTGACATGAGGGAAGCGTATAACAATACACTTCCTTTGTGAAGCATTTAGTGCTTCTGTTCTCTGGACGAGTATGCGGGCGTGCGAGAGACTGGGGCTGTGCCCCGCTATACACGCCCCGCGAACAGCGAGTACGCGGAGGATCCCATCAAGGCTCTCGGGAACATGATGCAAGCGAGCATCATCGGCTACCTGCGCAAGAACCCCGGCCAAACCCGGGGTGAGATCGCCGACGCCCTCGAGATCCCGAAGATGACCGTTCTCAATGGTCTCGAGAAGCTCCTCGATGCGGGACTCGTCATCGCCGATCCGCCGCGTGACGTCGCGGTGCGCGGACAGCGCGTGCGCTACATCGTCGACGACGCGCAGGTCACCGAGATGATGATGCGGCTCGGGCAGGTGCTGGGGGAGTTCTAGGGGCTCGGCATCCTTCGGTCTAAAGGCCGTCGTGTACCGCGTCGTCACTGGCATCTCGATCTCCTCCCGCCCTGGTCCTGGCGGCGCCGGCGAAGTTTGAGCATGCTCAAACAATGCGGTGGCGACCAGCCTTGCACCATCGCGCGCCATCCCGCAATGGTTGAGTTGAGCATGACCAACGCGTACATTGAGCAATCATGCGGCGTCGTTAGGCATGCCCAATCGAAGACGCCTTGCCTTACCCGAGGGCATAGGAATGGTCATGGACATCACGGAATACGAAAGCAAGGAAGCAGCAGCAGACCTAGCGAGACGCCTACGTCTGCTGCTGGATGTCGCGATCGCCGAGGACGGCATCGAGCCGACCTTCACCCAGATCGCAAGCTTCCTGCGGGAGCGTGGAGTCAATCTCTCTCGCTCGCGGTGGACCTACATCGTGAACGGTCATCGGTACGTGCGAGATCGCGCTCTGTTCGAGGGTCTCGCGGAGTTCTTCGGTGTTGATGCCGCCTTCCTTATCGCGGAGGAGGACGCACCCATGCCGGCGAAGGTCAGGGCGCAGCTCGATCTCGTGCGCGCGATGAGAGCCGCGAAGGTGAAGTCGTACGCGGCGCGCACCCTGGGTGATATCTCGCCCGAGGCACTCGCAGCGATCAGCAGGTTCCTGGACGAGGAAGTGGCCCATACGTAGCTGCAGTCCCTGGTCGGTCGGCTGGCCGAGACAAGGGTGCAGGTGGTTGCGGGAGGAAGTGATGACACCGTGAACATCGAAGCGACCGTGTCGACGGCCATGGATGAGTTGAGCCTCGGTGAGGCCTTCTCGTTCGACGACCTCCTCGACGCGATGCAGCACCGTAGGCGGCGCCCGCTCCGAATCGTCGAGCTCGCAGACCTGAACGACCAGGACGGCATCTGCGCGCTGTGGCTTGAGACCGAGACCGAGGATCTCGTGCTGCACGCTCACAGCGAATCGGCGCTACATCGGCAGCAGTTCGTGCTGCCCGAGCTTGCGCACATGATCCTCGACCACGGGGATGACCAGACCGTGGAAGCTCCTGACTTGCTGCTGCCCGACATCCCGGAGGCGACAAGGCGGCGCCTGCTCGGCCGCCAGGATCTCGTCACCGAGCACGAGATCCTGGCAGAGGCGCTCGCCGATCATCTCGCCGCGGCGATCCGCGGCTCCGCGTTTCACGAGTCCCGCTTCCTGGAGATCTTCGGGTGACGCCGGTCCTCGTCTCGGTGCTGATGTGGACGCTCGTCGCGGTGCTCCTCATCCTCCGGCGACGTCGGGCTGACCGGAGCATCGCCTATTCGGCCGTGACGATCGCGGTCGCGATGACGCTCAACATCGACGCCGCCTACATCTGGGTGGACGGCATCCTGGGTGGCACCAACGTCGCGACGCTGCTCGCCGACCTCGCCCTGATGGTCGGGATCTTCTTTCTCGGCCGAGGCGTGGCGAAGGCGACCCGGGGCGCGACCCGCATTGTCCGCATTGCACTGGGCCGAGCGCTCCTCGCGATCGCACTCGTGGGCGTTGCGGCATCCTTCGCACTCATCGATCGAGGTTCGACCACGACGACGTTCATGCTCGACCTGGGGGCGCAGCCGGCTGCGGCGGCGTACTCGATCATCCAGTTCGCGTACGACGGCGTGATCATGATCGCAATGGCGGCTACCGCTGCGCAGCAGATCGGACTGAGTAGGGGGTCTAATCGCCTGCCGGCAGTGTCATTGCTCATCGGAAGCGTCTCAGGGTTCGTGCTGTCGATCGAGATCATCACGATGGACCTCGCGCACGTCGCCGGGAACCTGGAGCTGATGTTCGGACTCAGCGCGGCCTACGACCCACTCTTCCTTTCGACCTTCGTCTTCCTGTGTCTGGGCCTGGCCGGGCAGCCTGCTCTTCGGTGGGCGCGGGCACGATCCCGCGCTCGAGCGACTCGCGGTTTCGTCGATCGCGTGACCCCGATCTGGGAGCGGGCGAACAGGGTACGCCCCGGCTTGAGTCAATTCGGCGAGGGGCTCGGTGCCGAGGACGCCGAGACGCAGCTGCACAGGCAGGTCGTCGAGATTCGGGATGCTGTCATCGACCCGCGCGTCACCTTCGAGTTAAGCGACGGTGAGCGTGTGGTGGTCGACGAAGCGGAGGCGCATCTGATCGGGAGTGGCGCTGGCACGGGTGGCGGCGAGGTCTCGCCTCGCCCGGCGCGGCCGAGGCCCGCGCAGTGAGGGTGTTGGGGTTTGCCGCGGCCGCGGTAGGTGTTGCCGCTGCTGCGGTTGCCGGACTCGGGTTCGTCATTGCGCGTCGCTTGACTGCACCAGTGACTGGTCGGGCTTACGACCTCGTCGTTCGGGACATCGTCCGGCACGCAGATGAGGAGGCGGTCGTCCTTGATCGGACCGCGCGGACAACAGCGCCGGGGCTATACAACCTCTGGCTCGAGGGCGGGGGATGGGTTCGTCTGGGTACGATCGTCGCCGAGGATGCCGCCACCGTCACCCGGATCGTGACCGCGGTCATCCCCGACGGTAGCCTCCACCGTGGCGATCGCGCGTCGTGGAGCGGCGTCTACTTTCGCGATCCCGCGGACGCTGGCGTGGCCGCCGAGGAGGTGGTCGTCGACACCCCGGTGGGCCCGGCGTCGGCCTGGCTGATCCCGGGCGCGGGCGGCGACGGCGACCACTGGGCCATCCACATTCACGGACTCGGAAGCTCTCGCGCCGGCACGCTGCGCGGCGTCCAGGTCGCATCCGAAGCGGGCCTCACGTCGCTGGTCGTCACGTATCGGAACGACGGTGAGGGTCCGACTGTGGGATCCGGCCGATCGACGCTCGGCGCCACCGAGACGGACGACGTCCGCGCCGCGCTCCGGTTCGCGCTGCTCCGCGGTGCCCGGCGCATCACCCTGTTCGGCTGGTCGATGGGCGCGGCGATCGCGCTCCAACTTGCGGCTGATGCCGAGTTCGACGGCGTCGTCGACCGGCTTGTCCTCGACTCGCCCGTGCTCGACTGGCAGGCGACGATCAATGCGAACTGTGCTCGAGCAGGGTTGCCTTCGTGGTCAGGGGTCTTCGCCCGTCCGTGGCTGCAGAACCGGTCGCTCGCGAGAGTGGCCGGGCTGTCGTCGAAGGTTCCGCTCGATGAGTTCGGCTGGCTCAAGCGCACCAGCGAACGATCCGTGCCAACCTTGATCCTCCACGGCGTCGAGGACGAGTCGGCACCGTTTGAGATCGCGAGGCGTCTCGGCGAGCTTCGCCCGCGCGGGGCGCGGCTCGCTGCATTTCATGCCACGCATACTCTGTCGTGGAACGTCGACCCGATCCGCTGGCGGAGCGTTGTCGAAAGTTGTCTGACCGGCTCGCATGACGTGTGGGTCAGTGCGCCTGATCATGCGTAGGGTTTGGGCGCTCGGCGCTCGGCGTGATGTGACTCGCTCTTCGATATGAGGACGCACTAACCCCGGCAACCAGTGCCTTCCCAGCTCACCGCAGGTCGGAACCAGGAGTGTCGCCTCCCACGGATACATTCCACTCATGACGCAGACTCCGATCGAGCGGTACCGACAGCACGAAGTGTGGGGGCTGATCGAACTGAAGCGCGGAGCCCTCGAGACGGTGAAGTACTCCCAGCGTCCGTTCGAGGAATACCGTCTCGAGGTCATCACCGTGCTGGAAGCCGCTGCGCGGTCGAAGTCCAACCCGCAGCCGACACTTTATGACGACACGCTCAACGTAATCCGGGACATACTGAACCAACTCTCCGCCGACGAGCATTCGTTCCGGTCTTGGTCCCAGCAGTCGTATATGAATGATCTCCGTGCGCGGGTGCGCGACTTGCCCGGCCCGCCGCCGCGACAGGTTAACGAGTCCTACCTCGCAGCCTTCGACACCGCGATCGCAGTTCGGCAACAGGAACTCAACGACCTTCGAGCCTCCGTGTCGGCTCTGAACGACGAGGTGATCGCGAAGACTAAAGAAGTCGCTGCCCTTACGAAGAAAGTGGACGCTCAGCACGAGAAGCTCACCGCCGACGCCGCGACGATCAGTCAGGTCGTCAGTACCGCTGACGAGCAGCTTCGCCGAGAATGGGAAGCCGATCTCGCGACCTGGAGGCAGGAGCGTGAGGCGCGTAATGGTGAACTGGACAAGGAGATGGCCACCCACGTCCAGTTGCTGTCAACGGCGGCGCTGACCGGCCGCCGGTTGGTCGAGCAGGCTGCTGGCCACCTCACCGCCGCAGACTGGGCCGGACGAGCGAAGCGCGAGCGCTGGAATGCTCACGGCCTTCGGTGGGCCTCGTTCGTGTTCTTCGCCCTCGCGGTGGTCGTTGGTGCTTGGGTGCTGTGGGTGGCGATCGAGAAGAATCTCACGCTCACTGTCGGGGACGGTATTCTTCGTGGCGCTCTGGTGCTCGCTCTCGCCGGGGTCGGCTCGTTCCTAACCATCGAGGCGCGCCGGCACTTTCGCGAGGCCGACAGTGCGGAAGACGTGAAGCTCGCACTCGCTGCCCTCGAGCCGTTCTACGCCGGCGCGAGCGATGACGAGCGCACGGAAGTGCGTCGTGTCCTGGGCGACACCGTCTTCATCAAGAACACGCTCTCGCGCTTCAGTAGCCGCGATGCCGCGAAGCATGCTGGACCGACCAACGAGCAGCTCAACCAGATTGTGGACGTCATCGCGAAGGGCGCCGACGCGACCTCCAAAGCCGCCAAAATGGCCGGCCCCAACTAACGAACCGTTCAGCTCCATCCGACATCGAGGCGAGCTACGCGCATCGCTACCTCTGCGCAGTTGCCGTGACGCTGCGCGCAGTGAACGGCGAGACCCCATCGATCGCATTAGTGAACAAGATCCATCAGGATTGCGACCAAAGAGTTGGGGGGAGGCCGCGACTATCCCCAGCCCATCCTCGGCCGGCTGTCCACCGTAATCGTTCGCGCGCGCCCTTCAGCACAAGTTGTGTGCACCGGAACCCCGGCCCCTGTAGGGTCCCGGGCATGGGGATGCTCAAGCGCATGGCACACCGGTCAGAAGGGCGTGTGATGGGACAGCTAATCGCGGAGATCGGGCTGTACGCGCCGCACATCGGGGTGGACGAGTTGCGACTCCCGTGCCACATCGTCCACGAGTGGCACTACGGGCCCGGAGTGACAATCCCGGGGCGCGGCAGCGCCGGCATCTATCGGTGTCAAGGGCATTTCTGGGGTGTGTCGCTCACGCAGGACCAACTGGAGCGGTTCAAGATCGGCGGTAGCGAGACGGACCGCTTCATCTCCGCGCTCAACTTGACGCCTGAGCGTCAGGACCTGGGGTTGATGTCGAACGGCGGCACGATGTCGCTCGTTGCCGCGTTGACACACGCCCCTCAAGCGCTCACAGTCGGGCCACTGACGACGGAGACCGCCGACGCAGAAGAGACGTCCGCGGAAGGCGCTCCACGCGGCGAAATCATCGAGGCGGCTGAACAGGCGGAGCGATCGCCGGACTCTGACTCGCCGGAGTGGCGAGGAGGGCTGACCCTCGCCGAATTGGGTCGTCCGCGCGCGGGGATGCAAGATCCCGAGGCCTGGGAACTATATCTCGAGGAAGAGGATTGGTATCGCAGGGGATTCGCGACAACGCCGGAAGGAGAGTTGTGTGCGGCGTTCGGGGTCACTGCGGGCGTCGGCGTGCGTCGACTGGGTAAGAACATCATCGACAGCGACCGAGTGCTCCTGAACGCGACACCCGAGTTCGGCATCCATCTCAATTGGCGAGGAGAAGACGACCACGCAGTATTCGTTCGCGCAGCGGTCGACCCTCCCGAGTGGGTCATCGACTTGAGACATACCACGACTATCGACACGGAGTCGGAATACGAGGTCTGGCCCGTGCACCGTTCAGTTGCGGTCTGCCCACTGGGCGTCAGCAGTTCGAAAGTGGCGTTTCGAATCGTCGAAGAACTCCTGCGACTCCGCGACAACGATGATGAAACAAGGAACGCGATCCTTGTCGCGCTGGCAACCTGGGGCGCCGTGATTGAAGATGCTGCGACTGCTGTGGAGGCTCTCCTTGAGTTACAGAGCACCCGGGCGCTCCCCGCGAACGTCTGGGAGATCGTATCGAGGGTTCAGTTCAGCCCCAGAACCACGCGCGAGCACCGCGACAGGCTCAAGCAGGCTCACTTGTATGTCTCGCAGAGCGACGCGCAGACGTCATAGCATCGTGGCCCTGACAGTGATGGTTCCATCGCTCATGTCGCCCGTTGTGGCGAACGGTGCACAGACGCAGAAACCACGAAAGGCTCAGCCGGGACGCGTACGCCTTGTCATCCGGCACAGTGTCGCCGGAAGCATGTAGAACTGTGAGACATAGGGCGGTCGGTCCAAGACCCGCCCCTAGCGAGCGGACGGGCGTGGGCAGGCGAGTTTCAGGCAACCGGATCTGCAAGGTGTGCGGTCTTCTTGTCGTGATCGGCGAAGCGACGGGGCGCGTACCGAGGCACGGTGCGTCAAAGAGCCAGTGCCCAACGATCGGAAAACCCGCCGGCGCGGTGACGGAGCCCGTAAGCAGGGCGGCCGCGCGGAAGAAGGCAGAGAGCAATCGGCGGTTGGCGGCTGAGGATCGCGCGCAGCGGATGGCTGACCTGGAGGAGCGCCGCGCCGCCACGGCCCGAGATCGGGCTGACTCTGCACTCGCGCGAGCCCGCGCGCACGACGAGTTTGGAAGTCTCTCGAGCGTTCGATCGAGTAGTGGCGGTCTGCCCGGCCTGGGTAAGCGGCGTTGATCCAGTCGGACTGCGAGCGACTTGACCGTGACCTGAACTGCCGATTGAAGTCACCCGGATTGCCGCACTCGGGGTCCCCGCAGCAGGGCTGCCGAAGCGCATCGACGCCGCGAGTAAACGGTGAGTTTCACCAGGACAACAGGCCCTGCCGGTGCATGGAAGGTGGGACCCACATCGACGGTCCTTGGCCGGATGACCGAGACGACAGCAGTGATGATGACAGCCTCTCATTGACGGGCCGAGGAGATCCACGAAGATGGTGGCCACGATGCGGACTACGACTTCCGTTGAGGCGACCGCTACCCTGACGGCGTGAGACAAATGGCAGACGAGCAGGTCTACGTCTTCGGGCTACCCTGGTGGCCATTCGACGGAGCCGTGACGGCTGCGCTAATCGCGCTCATCGGCACGTTGCTGGCGATGTGGTTCAACGGTTGGCGATTTCGGGCAGCGGAGAAGAACCAAGGCAGTCGCCACAGCGAAAGCCTGCGCGAAACCGAACGTGTCAGCGAGCGCGAACGGCTGTCAGAGCGCTTGATCCTGGCCATGAATCACGCCTACAGCGGGGAGGAGGCGCGCATACAGCAGGCGTTGATCATGCTCCAGGCGATTCGCTCTTCTCGCTGGCTCGATGTTTCGGATCGTAGAATGATCGTCGACGCAATTGACTACTGCATTGCAGCGCTGGGAGGTGGTGCCTCATGAAACGATCAGATCTCGTCAATAGTCTGATGCTCTTGAAGGCGGACTACCAGTCGGACCTCGGCGAGACCGTCGAGGCCGACGAGACCCGTGTAGCCGCTTCTGCCCTCGGCACCGAGTCTGACGCTCGGCCGGGCCGCGTGGAATCCCCGGTTGATGTTGTCGGGGGGGACGTTCGCGAGCCTGGGCTGCAGGACCGCGGAAAGAAGTGGCGACTGAAGAGCCGGCAGAGAGTGAAGCGTGAAGTCGATTTAGCCCGCGCAAGCGAGCAGGAGCAAGCGACTATTCGCGAAGCGCAGGAGCGGGTCGCCCATGAGTTCGCACTGGTGGAGGCCCAGTTCCAGCGTCAGCAATTGGAGGCTCGAATCTCGGAACTCCGTGACTTCGAGCGCGACTACCGAAGAGCGCTTCGGGAACATTTGATGGGATTGCTCGAGGCCGCCCCCGACGAGTGGATGCGCGAGCGAATCACTGCCGCTCTTGCCAGGCTGGACGATCCGAACGCACCCGTTTTCGCTTGGCTGCCCGCCTAGGGTGAAGCGAGAGTAGCGGGACTCAGGCGTATCGGCTTCGCGGGTGTTGTTGGGTTTACTTAGTCACGGGTGCCCGCGCGATACTCCGGCGTTTCACGACCTGTGGGTAGCGGATCTCAGCGAGGCGGCTTCCGGGCTTCTTTCTTCTCGATACTGTTCCACGGACCCTCGGTCACGTTGGAATCCACGTAGTTCGCGCCGCCGTCGTACTTGTCCCACCTGTCAGTGCGCTCGTTGTAAACCTTGTAGCGGTCAGTCACTTGACCCTTCCGGTAGCCGTCGCCGGTCTTCTTCGCCATATTGGCCCCAGGAACACACGTCGATAAGTGGCATGCCAGACGCTCACGATCTGCTCAAGCTTGCGCCGCTCGACTTCTGGCCATCTTTGCCCCTCGCGTAGTGAGATGCCTGACGCCACATCTGTAGCGCCTCGTACGCTTGCTGCTCGGTAGCTCGTCCGGGAGCGGCGGCGGCGACCCTCGGGGGCCCGGGAATAGCCACACTTCCCAGTCACTTCGGAGCGAACCCGGCCTCGCCCCGGACGAGGGCGACCCACCTCGCCTCGTTCGCGGCGCTTCTCACGCGCGCTTCGAAGTTCGCGTTCTGTCGCACGCCGATTGACCTGGCGCAGATCGTCCTGGTACTCGGTGCCGAACCGCACTACAACGCCCGGCTGCCCGCTGTAGTGGTCAAGTACTACTCGATCGCCGTCATGATCCCGGGCGTCGGAGAGGGTTTCGGCCAGGGTGATGGGACCGGGCGTGAACTCATGATCTCCAACTGGGGCAGTCCAGGCGTTGGAGTGGCGGAAGTCGCCGACGGGGTGCTCGTTGATCTCTGGGGCCACCAGTCCTGACGCGATCGACCTCCAGCGCCAACAGTTCGCAATCGACAACATCGTCGTCGGGAACTAAATCTGTTCTATGCCCACCCGGCCGCTCCTAGCGCGGTGGTCGAGCGCGTCGTGTCTGGCGAGAACAACGGGACCTAGACCCGCGACGCAATCGACCGGAAGGCCATCCCTACTCGGGTATGGAGCCGAACGGGCACAATGGCGTGCGTCCACATGCCGAAGTTGGAAATTCACACCCTGCGTTGCACGTGATTCGTGAAAGGCGGCAGAAGCTCGGATGTCATCCCGGGTACCAGGTGATGCTATGTGCGAGTGGGCCAGTCCGCTGACAGGATGGATACGATTGCGGAGCGGTGGGGCTCGGAAACGTTCGCCAGTGCCTCGTTGTCAACGCTGCCCCACCCGAGTGATGCGGCCGCCACTTGCACGACGACCTCGGGCGTGTATTCGTCCAGCGACTCCCCAAGGGCATGTGCGTTGTTCCACGCCACTGCAGCCAGCTTCCCGATCATGGCGAAGCTCACTAGGAAGGCGTCGCTCCAGGAATTCGGATCTCGTGCCTGACGCCAGTCGCTCGGTGGTTCACGAAAGACGAAGTGGAGACGAATCTGCTCCTGACTCACAGTAGGGAGCTGTCCTCGGGATCGGAGAAGATCGCTCGTCGAAGCGCCCGCCGCTTCAAGCAAGCGATACGACGTCTCGTCGTCAAGGCACGCAGTAAGGATTGGATCTAGCGGCTCTCGTGTCGGATCGGCCCTTCCTGCGTAAGGTCCGCGCAAGATTCTTTACGCATATCGCCCCGCGTCGCTCCCGCCCGTGGAAGACTCGCCCGTGTTTCCGCGGACCTGACGGGTTCGTTTGCGCTGGGACCGGGGGAATCTATCCCTCGCGATGCAGCGGTGTACGCTCGCTGGGCGACCCTCCCGGACGAGACACACGCGCGGGAGGGTCGCTCGTGTCCGCTGTGAGCGCCGGCGCCGCGAGGCCGACCTACGATGCCGGCGAAGCGCCGCAGCGCGAGATGACGAGGATGTCGATGAAGGGCTCCTCGGACGGCGTACTGCCAGCGACGTCGATGAGAACGTCTGGGCTGTTGGTCGGGCGTAACCGCACCGCCGGGAAGCTGACATCGACGGCAGTGTCATCGACCAAGAAGTCATCGCCGAGCTTGTCGGGCAGTTCGTCGATGAACTTCTGGCTGTCGAAGTCACTTCCGGGTTGTGCAACCCAGTGCCCGGTGAAGTAGAGACCATCGCCCGAGAGCAACACGTCGCTTCCCAGTTCGCACGCGTCGGGATCCCGTGATCGATCATCGATCTCGGTCCCACCTGGCAATGTGTCAGCGATTCGCTTCATTGCGTCGACAGCCTCGTCGTGCACTTCGTCGTAGGTGGGGGCGGGCGTGCCCATGCACGCCGATAGCGTTACTACAAGGGCGATTGCGACGACGGCGGTCAGTGCCCGCTTCATCGCGTGTCTTCTTTGATGGCCACGTCCCGCAAGACGAGGCGCACGTCAGCCTGAACTACTTCGTTCACCTTAGGGTCGTCGCTGAGGATGTCGTTGTGCTGCACGAGAGCCTCGGAGCCCATCTCGACGAGGACCGGACCGGGGCCGAAGAGCGCGTGTGGCCACACGTCCGGCACGCCATAGCCGGACGGCCGCTCGTCGACGCCGTTCGCCTCGCTCGGGGTCACGGCGTAGCCCAGGCCGTTCAGCTCCATGCCGTCAAGATACCGGTTCACGTCGCCTGGCCCCTGCGCGGCGTAGTAGGCCGTGCCATCCTGACGTTCCCAGCCCGCTCGCATGCCGATGCCCGCGAGCATGTATCGCGCGTCGAAGTGGGCTCCCGTCGTCTCGGCGACGCCGCCGACCGCCGAGCCGAAGCTGTGCTCGACCGACACGACCGGCTTGTCCCCAGTGATGACGCCGAGTTCACGGCTAAACCCGGCATAGCGACGGCCGAGGACGTCGGCATACCAGTTGTGCTGCGGGCCCTCGGACCAGAGGTCCTCGATGTTGGGAAACGGACCCAGCATGACGACGAGACCCGCCACGTTCGTTCCGCCTAGGGGGGTTTCGACTTGCATACGCGTGAACGCGGTTATGCCTTTAGAGTCGTAAAACGACTCCATGGTCGTGTTCGTCCCCGGCAGGAACGACATGACAACGTTCGCCGTGTCTGGATTGCCGAACATCTCGATGATTCGACTACCCGCGGGGTCGTAGAGATACAGCTGCGCATCACCTGATGCGACTCGCTCGAGGAACCCCACCTCGGCCTCCAGAGCCTGGACCTTCTCGAGGTAGTTTGCCACTGCCGACTCGGCTGCATACGGCTGGTTCGTGTCGTAGTCGCCAACCCCGCGCTCCCTGAGAGCACGAAGAGATGAACGCAACGTCTTCAAACGCTCGGCCGCGACCAGCTTGTTGGCTGCGACACGAGCGAGAGCAGGAACACCGCCGAGCGCGCCGACCAGGCCGGGCAAGTTCGCGATGAGCGATTGCTGCTGACCGCCAGGAAGCTCTCCCCACCATGCCGCGACTTGCTCTGGTGTCGATTCGCGAAGGACCTGTTCCAACAGCTCCGGGTGCGCCGCAGCCAGTGCCTTCATGTCGGCAGCCGACAGGGTCGAAAGCGCGAGCAGCATCTCTGCGGCGGTCAGGCAGTCGCGGTCCTGGACGAAGTCGTAAAGCGCGCCCCGCACGGCTCGGGTCGTCAGTGCCGCGATGAACGCGTCATCCAGCGCCTCCCGTTCGCGAACGAGCGCGCCCCAATCCTCTCGGACCGCGTCCAGGTAGCCGCCCACGACATGGAGCTCGTCGCTGAGCTCGTCCGCGCGGTGGGCTTGCTCTTCATTCGTGACGTAGTGGCCATCGGCAGCAGCGCTTGCCCGCCGCCACGCGGCCTCGAGTTCGTCGTATTCATCCTGCAGCCGCGCCCGACGGCGCTCGAGGGCTTCCTGCTTGTCTTTGATGCGTGCGACACCGTCGGCGTACACAACGAGTGCCGCGCCAGTGGCCGCGAGAGACTCAGCGAGCGAGGTGAGGTCCGGGACGACAACGTCCACCGACGCCTGGAAGGCGACCTGCGCCTGACCGGTCCACGACGCGCCGGACGCTGCCGACGCAGCGGACACGACGCTCGTGGACATCGCAGTGACGGCGGCAGCCTTGAACTGCCGCTCCCAGCCCGCCGCGCGAAGCGTCCACGGGTCGCCGGCGCCGGGGTCCTTCAGGTCAGCCACTAGACGGCACCAACGATGCCGCGGTCGAGCGCATCCACGGCATGCGCGGCACCACCGGGCTTGCGCCCGGCAACACCAAGGGTCGTCGCCGCGGTCTCGGCGCGTGTCGCCTGTTCGAGGCTGACCTGCGCGAGAACAGCCGCCACCTCGGCCGAGCCGACCGCCGCTTCGCTTACAGGCCCCGGCTCGCCAGTCGCTGAAAGTGAGGTCGCCGCGTCGAGCACGGCACGTCCGGATTCCTGCAGAACATGCAGGTCAACAGACACATCGCGCACCACACAGGGATTCTCGCATGAGAACCCGAAGAGGCCGGAACGGGTTGGCGCCGGCGTCGTCGACGGCCCTCAGACCCGAGCGAGCGCGCCTCGGGATTACGCGGGCGCGTCGACGTTAGGGAGATAGACGAGCCTGCACCCGCGGCACCACAACCCGTGACCGGCGTCGTGGAGAACCGTCCCGCAGTTCGGGCAAGTGGGCTGCACGACATCCTCGACGGGGTCCATCCGTCGAGGCTACGCCGCCGAAGTCCGCACGGCAGGACTTTCCAGGCGAGTGCTCAGCGGGAGACCTGCGGGAGCCAGCTGACGGGCACGTCGAGATCCGGCCTCAGCCTGAGGTAGCGAACGCCATGCCGGAATGCGCCTCGCGTGAGGGCGACATCTGCGGAGACCTCAGCCATGGTCGGATGTACCAGCGTGAGCTGGACCGGGTCTCGGCCGGCGTTGAATCGGTCAACCGCGCCGGGCGAGACGACCTCGGGCCACGGGTGGGTGCCGCCCGGAGCGCGGAGCAACGATCCGAGTGCACGAGCCACGGCCGGTTTGAGCGGAGTGGACCGCCCCACGATTCTGAGTTCATCGTCATCCGGAAAGCCGACGACGACCGCCTCCGGCTGCCGCATCGGCCCGATGACGGCGCCGACGACGACGTCGAGGGTTCGGCGGTGCTTGACCTTGATCCAGATCCGCTCGCCGCGCACGTACGGCTGACTGGCTCCTTTGACGATGAGACCCTCGATACCCGCGGCGCTCATGTCCTCGAACCAGTCCGACGCGACCGCCTCGTCGTCGGTCATGGGAGACAGCTCGAGTGGCGGCTGCCAATTTCTGGCGAGCTCTTCGAGCAGCTGCCGGCGGCGGTCGAAGGGCTCCTGGCGGATGTCCCGGCCGTCGATAGTCAGAAGGTCGAACAGGACGAGGGACGCGGGCAGCTCCCGGACCAGGGCGGCGCGACGTTTCGCTCCGGCGCTCAGCCGCTGCTGCAATGCGTCGAAGTCCAATCGCCCGTTCACCCAGGCCACGATCTCACCGTCGAGCGCGGTGCCCGGAGGCAGCATCAGGATGCTGGCCGCGAGCTCTGGGAACGCGGCCGTCATGTCCGTGCCACGGCGCGACCAAATGTGGGCGGCGTCCGTGCGGGCGATTGCTGCTCGGTAGCCGTCCCACTTGGGTTCGTACCTTGACCCTCCAGGCAGCGCGTCCGCACCTGGGATTGTGTCGCGCGATCGTGCCAGCGCGAGCACTGGCGGGAGAGGGATCAGCGGCGATCCTTCGCCTTCGTCTCGTTCTTGATGCCCGAGTCGGAGTCGCGGAACTGTCCATCTCTGCCCTGGATGCGCACGTCGCCGCGGCCGCCTCCGGAGTTCTCGACGATCTCCCGCGCCCGGGCAATTGCCTCCGCTTGGGTGGAGAAGTGAGCAGATGCGCGCTGGTGGTCTTCTTTGACGACGTCCCAGCCGCCGCGTTCTCTGTTGGGGACTACGTACCGGTCCTCGTCATTGTTCGCCATGCGGCACAAGGTAGTTGCGCGGCAGTCCTGCGAGGAAGGGGGTGGTCGATGTTGGACTGTTGGTGCAGGATGAGCAGTTGTCGCGACGACCAGTGAGGCCTACGTCATCCAGCGCGTGAACGGCTTCGTACGTCATCATCGTGCGTGCCAGGATGCCGAGCGTGCCGCCCCGGCGCGCCTACTCTTGTGTTCCTACCGCAGCCGCCAAGGAGCGTTCGGCTTCGACGAGCACGGCAAACCCGACAGGCTCACTGTCGAGTCTCCATGACTGATTGGCCACCGGAAGCTCACCTGTCCGCTCACCGGTCGACTAGCGTGCGCGCTTCACCGTTCGGACACTGTGATCGGCAGTTCAAGTTCGTAGTATCCGGCACTGATTCGCAACACCGCATCGCCAGGCACCGCTGCCGCAGGGATCTCAACGTCGCCGCTGAATGCACCGTCCTCGATAGGGATGGTTCGAACTGGGACCGCTTCGTCCGACTGGGCCCATTCGATCGATGCGCTGGGCCAGGGGCTTTCTGTGGAGTGATTGGTGTCATTGCACGGCTGCCAGTACCGCCCATCGATGGTTATGGACTGAGCCGGTGCGCCGGTCGCCGGTGACGCGGTCGCCTCTGGAGCGACACACGCTCCCGAGGACTGTGAGGCACATCCCATCACGCAGAACATTGCCAGTCCGACCGCCGCAATGCTCACCACCCGCCGAGGCTCAATCGACAACACGCTCACTTCCTACCCCATCCGCATGCGACACTCTTGACTTCGAGATCAAGCCGTTACGCCGCCCCAGCACTTGTCTCGTGACGACTCGTATGAGGATCCCTATGCGGCGGCGCCCGAATCAGGGAGCCCGGCGGGCGGCCGATATGGACACTCGACCGGCCACTGCGCGCAAACGGCACCTCTTGGCGAGCGGTCCAACAGCGCTGCGTCCGACGATCGCGCACCCATCGGAAGCTGTCCCACGGCAATGTCGGAGGCTCCTGCGAGTGTAATCAGATGGGAGAACTTGCCTACATGGTGCGCGCCGATTGGGCGCAGCGGGGTACCGCAATGGTGCCGAATAGCGTCGTCATCCGGGACTGGGTTGGCGCGCCGCCCTACTTCCTCACGGTCACCGATACCGCCAAGTTCAGCCGACATGGGCGGGGTGGGGATGTGGAGGCCGCGGATTTGCTAGCCCCGGACGGCGTAAACCGTCGCGTCTTCAAGATCGCCGATCTCGCGCAGATCCTCGACCAAGACAAGACGCTGGAGCAAGCCATCATCGTGCTCCACCCCTTCAAGACGCAGGACCTCGAGATCCTGCGCGAAGTCATCCTCAGGGGCAAGCTCGGTCGCCTCTTCGTCATGATCTGGTCACGAACTGAGGTGATCAAGACTTGGTTGGACGCCCACGGAGCGCTTGATCTGCACACAGGACTCAACGCGACGCCGCCCGACGCGCTCATGATGGAAGCGGCGCGGATGATGATCAATGAGGAGTACAACGGACTCGAGTCAGGGCGAGGCAAGGATGCCGTCGTTCAGCTCGTCCGGGCTTTCCAGCGCCACGGGTACGCGCTGGATCTCGACACGTGGCTTCGGGCGTACTTTGCGGCGGGCGGAACGTTCCGCCACGCGGAGTCGATCACGAAGCTGATCACGGAGATGCAGAAGGGCGTCAAACTCCGCGTGAAGGATGCCTACGTAGACAACGTCTTCGAGTTGATCCGGAATCGCGCGGCGGCTCCCGCACACTAGTCCGCAGGCGGACCCCGGCGATGTGAACCCGCTGCCGAGTTGAAGCCGATACGTTCTCTATGTGGTCCAAGTGAATCCCGGAACGTCCGCCCACAGCGCCCTTGCGGCGCTGGACCAGACCGTGCGTACTGCGGAGTCGTCGGTCGAGCCGGCCCTAGTTGACCCACTCGCGAGCGGTGTGCGTAGGACGGATCTCGGCGTGCGGGGTCGTGGGTGAGCATGGGAGGCTCGTCATTGTGGCCATCGATGAAGCGCATCCTTCCGACTCGCGAGCGCAGCGAGAAGCAGAGGTGGCGATCATCGCCGCTCTCAGTGCGCGGCTAGGTCAGCCGCTCGCGAAGACGTCGGTTCCGACTGGCAACGGTGGCCGCGTCGAACTCGATGGCGCCACCGGCGATCTCAGCATTCTCGTCGAGGCCTATGCGCACCAAGGAACGCTTCGTGGCAGTCAGCCAAAGAAGCTCGCGACCGATGCGCTGAAGCTGACGTGGATCGGTCGTCAGGTCAAGGCGAAGAGAAAGATCCTCGCAGTGGCCGACCAAGAGGTCGAGTCCTACCTTCAGAGGCCGAAGGCATGGCTGACGCAGGCACTGATCGACCTGGGGGTCGAGGTTGTCCGCGTGAATCTCGATGACGCGACGGTCGATACTCTCCGTACGGCGCAAACTGTGCAGTTCCGATGACAGACCGAACACCTGACTTCCCGGGTCGAGGGTCAACTGATCCCGAGATCGTTGCCCGCGCTGAGGCGCTTCGCCGCTCTCCCTCAACGCGCAGCGACCTGTCGGACGAACTCGCGCGCGGGCTCGGCTTGGCGCGCGACGGTGACCCCGCCGCGGCGCACGTCCTCACCGCCGCGATCGACGCGGTATCGAACTTCAGGCATATCGTTCATGTTGACGGCGAATTCACCCTGAGTCTCTATGCGAGAGGGTTGCTCAACAGTGCATATCGGGCGCTCGAGTCGGAGTCCCTGGCGCCCGGCGTGGCTATGCGTATCCGCGATGCCCAACACCTCATCGAACGTGGTCGCGAAGAGGGCATCGCGGCGCTGGAAGCTGCGTTGTCGCTCGACCGATAGCGGCGGCGTCGACCCCTTGCCGACGGCGAGGCGATCCGCATGCGTGCGCTGTACGTAAGTGGATCCCCTTGCGTACGTCGACCCGGGGTGCCCCCAGCGCGCACCTAATCGAGCGGCCGAGCTCCCGGTAGCCGGGGACCGGAGCCCAAGCCGTGCCGCGCATGGGATCAGGCTCGGTCCGAACCCGCTACCGGTGCGCGGCGTCGTCGTGACGTAGAGCGACGTGGCCATCGGGCGAGCTCTCACGTCGGAGGCGAGGAGGTGAGGGGCCGGGTCTAGGCAGGTGCGATGACGCCCGAGTAGTCCATCGGGTCGCTATCGGCTCGCCTGTGCCATCCAGCGCGTGACGCTATCCGGAAGGTCGTCCCACCAGTTGAATCCGGGGTTGTGCTGAGACTGTCGCCTGCCCATATCAGCGACCACCTCTATGGCCTGCGCAACGTCCGCGTCGGTGGAGTCGGGGAAGAGTGCATGACGGACCGCCGCGTCCGTTGCCACAAGCTCGAATGCGGGGTACGAATGCCGCTGGTCGTATGCCGCACTGCTGGGGAAGAAGTGATGGCCTGCATTTCCCTCGACGAACGCGACCAAACACCACAGGATGTCGAACTGGCACAGTGCATCCAGGACCGGGTTGTCGTCGAGAACCGATGGCACCGCGATGGCGGGATAGGGAAAATCCGGGACAAGGTCGGGTGCAGTGGTCGCCAGGTTGAGCGCTCGGGAGATGAGCGCCGCCGTCTGACCCGACTGCGTCTCCTCGGCGTCGAGAACGTTGGCCCGGGCGGCGCTCGTCAAAGCGTGACGGATCCAAGAGGAGTATCCATACGAGTCGGACATGTCGTACGGGTGAAGGGTTAGGAGGCGCAGCTGCGGCCAACGACGCCGGCGCACCGCTTCGGCACCCAGCAGGTAGAGGCGGACGGCGACTTCTCGCCATGCGGTCGCGCTCGTGCGCTCGCGCGGTGACGTGTTGCTTGTCGCATCCTGGATCGCAGGGACCGAGTCGTAGTAGTCCGCGATGACCTCGATGACCCGCGCGAACTGAGCTTCATCACCGTAGAGCATCGTCGAGAGCGCGAGCACGAACGCTCGGTCCAGCGCATCGTCTGTCGAGCCATCATCGGACACCAGCGCAGACGCGACCTCTCGCAGGGCATCGTCCAGTCGCGAGGCGCTCCTGGACTCGGTGATGGCGTTCGCAGCGATGGTGAAGGTGCTGAGGTTCATCCCGAGGTCTATGGGCGTCGGAGCGGCAGTGCCGCCACTTTCGGACTGCTCGAGCAGCGCGACGACACGGCTGACGAGGGCGTCCACGTCCTTCCGCGCCTCTGCCTTCACCTGTTCCGTGTAGCGGGATAGGAGAACGCTCCAGTGCCTCGGGGCGAGTGCGACAGTGGCCGTTCCCTCCCTGACGAGGATCTGACCCACCCGAAACACGACCTCCTGCCCGCCGCTGTCCCTCGTGTATTCACCGGACCTCCGGATCACGAGGGGGAACAGGTCCGGTGGCGGCCCGGCGTAGATAATGGCCACTCGTCGTGATCCGTCATCCGCCGTCAAGACGTGAACTGCGCTGCGCAGATCCAGCCTTCCGTCAACGTATCCGGCGACCTTGGCGTGAAGGACAGCCTGGTCGAAGTGAGCCTCCACGATCTCCGGCTGATCTGTGGCCAGCGACCCGTCGTTGCGGACACCGACCACGATGTATCCGCCCGCAGGGAGAGACATCAGCGCTAGGAGGTCCTTGACATGCTCCACCTGGTGCTTGGGATTCGAGAAGTCGAGCGTCGCTTTGAAGTCCAGCGCTTCCTGCTCCGCACCGAGCGTCAACAGCTCGATGAGCTTCTCGCGGTCGACACGACCATCGGCGACCACGTCACCAGGCTGCGGCATACTCTTACGCTACCGTTCGACATTCTCGCGGCGACGAACGTGCCGCCGAAGGGTGGAGATTCACGCTCGGCGTCAGGCGCGCCGGACTTCCTCGGGCTTGAAGTACTCGACAAACAGCGCGCCCAGCTGGATCCAGTCCTCGGCCGACACGTCCGAGTCCGCATGCAAGTCGAGAGCCTCGTCGGCGCTCCAGCCCGGATATGCGACGTAGGGTGCGGCCCACTGACCGCTTTCCCACGCGGCGACAACTCCTTGCCGTCTCTCGGACTTGCCCATTCCGATCCAGAACAGATTGCCTAGATCGTGGCCACGGATGATGGGGAACTCGTCCGCTTGCGGCCATCGGCGCCAGGCGAAGTTGAAGGCGAACTCCAACGCCATCTTGCCGCCCGTCACCGCGTCGACGCCCTGGGCAAGCACCCCGAGCGCCATGCCGGTCACGACCTTCTTGACCTGCTGATCCTTCGTCGGCTTCACCTTTCGGCCCTTTCTGCATCGACGACTCATCCAATGCCCGACCATGTGGCCAGGCGGTAGCTCGCGCCATCGCACGTCCAGCCACGCGAGCGCATCCCTCGGGTCAGCGAGACATGATGATGACGTCCTGGGTGGCGGTGGCGACGGCGACGCCGTCCTTCACGATCCACGCTTGAACCCAGTGAGCGCCAGGGAAGTCACTGGTCTCACGGATGAGCTCGCCGCGCTTCGGGATCTCGCCGCGGAACGCTATTCCGAAACGTGGCACGGGATGTGACCGGGGCACGACCTGGCCTTAGTTGAATGCGGTGGCAAGAGCGAGGGAACGTCAGCAACGTCCTCTACGTCGACGAGCGTGTCAGGCCTACGCGGGCCAGGCCAGGCTCGGCGGGTACCCTCTCTCGTGGAAGTCATCTATCTCCTCGCGAAGCAACGCCCTCGCTTCGTTGAGGACCAGGCGCCGAAGCTCGGCAGGCTGCGAGGTCGCCGCGATCAGGTCGCGCTGCAGCGCAGCCAATCTGCCGGCAAGCTCTCCGAAGGTCCGCCGCAGGTCAGGCATCTCGACATACGTGTACTCCGGCGGCTGCCATCCCGGATTCTCCGCTATGTACTGCGCAATCGATACCTTCCACTCGACTTTCTTCACCGTCCAGTCCCGGTGGCGGGCGCGGTCTTTGATGGCATGCTGCACGTTCAGGAGCCCCTTCGACACAGCCTGGGTCTCGCGGATCGCTGCGACCACGGAATCCCGGGATTCCTCGAGCGGAAGCCGGTCGAGCAAGTCTGGCAGTTCGAGGTCGGCACGGTCCGGGGTGACATACGCGTTGTCCCAGTACTTGGTCCTGCCCCGCGCGGACATCGACCTCCACGCCCAAGTGATGAAGCGGGTCCGGTGGACTTCGGCGAGGAGGGCATCCTCATCGCGCTCTTCCAGCGTCCGCTCCCGGGCCGGCGGGAGCGGGGGCGGTGCGACGATGACGTTGCCCGCATGGTTGACCGACTGCACGTGGTTGTGTTCGTCGACCTCGAACAGCGCGACGCCGAGCTCGTCAGCGGCGGTGTGCGCCGCTCGGGTGTAGCCCGACCATGAGTAGAACAGCGCGTTTCGTACCAGGTGAGCAGCACCGCGGAACCGTTGGATGTCAGGGCTACCCACCGGGGAGGACAGGTACTTCACCTGTGCGACAGCGTCCGAGGCTGTGACATCAACTCCTCTGTCTGCACCAGCTCCCGTGCGACGCGCGTCGGTGAATCCGAGCCCGCGCATGTGAGCGGTCGCTAACTCCTCAGCCATCAGCCATGAGAACACCACGACGCAGACAGTAGTGGGCTTTGGTGACATCCCGTGGCAGCGATGTCACAGCGGTGCACACGTCACCGCGCATGAAGGTGACCATGACGACGAGTCAGGAAGATCGCGTACCGTTCGGCAGCGCGTTCACGGGAGGACGTCACGCCGCGGTCCGCTCGCGCCCACGGAAAGAAGCTATGACGCCTTGAAGGAGTCGCTCACTCGCCCGCAGCACGGTCCTCGTGCGGGCCGCCCGGCGACTAGAGCGTCGACCGGTACGGAGCATGTCGTGCCGTTCGATGATCCGATTGAGGCGGTCAATGCTCTGGGCGTCAACGGCGTGCAGGGCAGCGGCCACGGGGATGTGCTCGTGGCTGTTGTCTCAGGGCTGGGCTCGCCGGCGGACGTCAGCTCGTACGCCGTGGCTGGCGTCGCATGCGAAACTCCTCCAGGACAACTCTTCGCCACTGTCGCGGAGGCAACCATCGCCATCGCTTCGGTCCTAGGCTTGCTGATCGATCGGATCATCCGGCGAGGAACATTTTCGACGGTCACCATCTTCGCGTTCATTGCGCTGCTCGTCGTTCCCTGGCAACTCAACGCGATCAGCTTCGCCGGCGGCTCGCTTCTAGTAAGCCTCAGCCTCTGATGGGCTAGTGCCCCGTGGTCGCTCTCCCTGATCCCGACGACCCTCGCGCTAGGTGGAGCGGCTGGCTCTCCTTGTGCTCGCGCTAGGTCGCGTCAAGACGAAGGCGTAGCGCGAGCAGGGCGGAGTGCGAACGCACTCCTGCGGGCGGTACGGTCGTAGTGATGGTCGACCTTCAGCCACACACGCCTAGATGGGCAGAGGAGTTCCGACTCGAGGCCAGCCGGGTGCTTGCGGCGACAGCGGGGCACCTTGATGCGGTGGAGCACATCGGAAGCACGTCGGTCCCCGGGCTGGTTGCGAAGCCCATCATCGATCTCGCAGGGCGAGCTGCCTCCGCGGTTGATCCGTTCTCGCTGGATGCTTTGTTGGACAGGATCGGGTACGCGCCGCACACGATGGGGCCGAAGAATCATGCTGTCTACGTCCGTCATCAGGACGGACGGCGCTCGCACATCCTCCATGTGTTCACCGCCGAAGACTGGGAGACCTGCAATCAGCGGCTGTTCCGTGACAAGCTTCGTCATGATCCGGAGGCGCGACGCCGTTATGCCGCCCTCAAGATCTCGCTCGCGTCAGCACTTGACGGCCGCGCTTACACCCTCGCGAAACGAGCACTGATCCAAGAATTGCTGAACGAGGAACGCGCGGCACGCGGGCTCCTCCCGACTACAGCGTGGGACAAGTAGCATCTGCCCGGTGCTGCCAGATACCCCATAGCATGCGACGCGAGGCCATTGCATACGCCGGCACTTAGCGAGAAATCCGGTACTGCGCTTCCTCAGCATTAGTTGTGCTTTCGCTTGTCGAGGTTGAAGCCCGACTCCGCCTGGGATTTCTTGCCGGGTCGCTAGCCGCGCGGGTTCTTCGGCGATGGCCAGCCCATCTCGGTTTGAGCGAGATCCATGAACTCCGTCTTGGCGCGGGTGTAGTCGTCGTAGTCCTTCGCGTCCGCATATTCGGCCGCAAGGGCGCGTTTGAGCGCTTCGTACCGGCGGACGTTTTCGCTGCTGTCGCGGAGCCAGTTCCGAAAGGCCAGTACGAAATCGGCGAACGGCGAATCGGCGAGCCGCACGTGAAGGATCATCTCGAGATCGTTTGCGTTTTGCGGACGGTGGAATAGCAGCTTGATGTGCTTTGCCGGGTCGGCGACGGAATCGGACGGACGCGGAATGTCGGACCGAACTCCGGGAGAGTCGGGTCGTGATCCTCGGGCCAGTTCGAAGCCGAGCGGAGCCAGCGCATCGATGAGGCCGCTTTCGCTGGGAAGCTGCGGCGCCAGCAGTTGAAGATCGACGATCGGCTTGGCCGCAAGACCGGGAACGGCCGTCGAACCGATGTGGTCGAGTTCACAGGAGGCGCCGTCGGGAAGGTGGCGTACAGCCGTGGCAATGCGATGGATCCAATGGTCCGCGACCACAGGCCACGCGGGGACGTAGTCGACGACGACGGGGGCACCCATACAGTGAGCATAACTTTCGGCCCGAAGGCGGGTCCTTACGCGGGCGCCGAGCGTTAGCGGAACCGCGACGCGCAATTCCGATCGCAATGCACTGTGTACCTAGACCACGCTTTCGGCTGGGGTCTCACCCCATGCCGGGTGCTCCATACTTGGCTCCATCTGGCAGTTCCGGGCAAGAAGCGTCAGCGGTCTGGGCTGCGATCTCCGCACGCACAGCGACGCCCTCCGGAACAATCCTGAGGGTGTACACGATTCCTTCCTGAGCGCCCGGCTCTGGGATGTACCCGAGGGTCATCCCGTCACTGTTCATGCCGTCGGGCCGGTGCTCTCCCCATACGGACACGAGACCACCGGCGGGGTGTTCGTCGAGCCAATCGGCGGTATCGCTGAGTGTGGCGTCGGGGACCAGCCAGAACGCCTCAAGCTCGGATACCGGCCCGCACGGCCAGCCCGTGTAGGACAGGAACGAGGCGACAGTCGAAGTGGCGGCAGTCGTACCGGGCGGGAGGGAGATGTCGTCGAGCCATGCCTGCGCCCGCGCCTGTGCCTGCTCGTCGTCGCTTCCAGACGCGATGACACCAGAGGGAGATGGTGTCGGCTCGGGCGTTGTTGCGGCTGCCGGGGCGGGCGCACCCGCAGGTGTCTGACCGGTCGCGCATCCGGTTAGGGCGAGGGCGGCCAGAAGCGATGCGGCGAAGGCGAGGCGGTGGCGCATCCGACCACTCTAGGAGGCGCGTCTCGAAAATGGTGCGCGCTGGCCGGTGGCTGCGCGGGCACGAAGTCGCATGAGGATTGGTTCACTCCGTCCCGATCGGTAGTGACGATTGGATTTGGGTGAGTTCGTCGATCAGCGCCGCCTGAAGGCTTTGCTCGCGCTCCGCGTGGCGTTGAGGGGACGGGCTTGGCAACATGCCGGATTGACAGACCGTCAGGTGAGTGCCGGCCGACACCGTGACGAGCTCATACGTAAGTGTGTAGTCGTTTCGAGGGTGGTCACCGGGCTGCGGAACTGCTTGCACGGACCAGCGTCGTGGCGGGTCGGCGACGAGGGTTGTGAAGACGAAAGAACATTCTCGGCTGGCGTAATGACCGTCAAGGTGGATCTGCTGCGCGTACCCGTCTGGTCGAAATGTCGTCCGCACCTGGATGACATCCGCCCCTTCCATCCGAGCAGCGAACTTCTCCGGGTTTGTGACGGCCTCCCACACCGCCTCCTGGGGCCGTGGAATCAGCGTGCTCGCCTCCACACGGAGCGGGCGTTCGGGTACAACCTCGTTTGCACCGGAATCTCTTGCAGTGATCAGTGTGGCCCATGCCGAGTTCCGCAACCGGCGCCGTCGCGGTCGCGCCGAGGCCAGCATTCGCGCACCGCTGCATCGCTGATGCTCGAGAACCCCCATGAGCAGGTCGGCGGTGAAGACAGACCTCGACCCCCGCGCATCGGCATACTGGAGGGCAGCAAGGACGGCATCCGCGAAATCTGACGCCACCGTTGGAGGGGCGATTTCGAGAGCTCGCGGATGGAGAACGATGGGATGACTCTGTGGCGATACCGGGCGTGAGGCGTCCGGGTTCCGGTGGTGCGCCCGCGTCAATTCCGGTGCGAGCGCCTCGAAGGCGGTACCTGAGTCAAGCTCGGCGAGCGCTGACGCCAGGTCGCGGGAGTCGACGACGAACCGTGAGTGTTCAAGCGCAATGCTTGCGGCCCCGCTGATTGTGGCGAGGGCGAGTTGTGTGAACTGATCCCCCGGCCACGACGGTGCGGTCGCGTCCGTATCCACGTTGCCCACACCGTCCGACGCTACCGGGATGACCTTCGTCCTGAGGGCGAGTCGCGCCGACGCGCACAATCATTCTGTTGCCGGACGCGCGTCGTTCAAAAAGTCCCGGTCACTCGTGCCGATTGTGGGGAGCCCTTGAACCGAGACCACCTCGGTCGCTAGCCGGTCGACTGGCGTGCGTACTTTACGGTTCGGACACTGTGATCGGCAGTTCGAGTTCGTAGTATCCGGCGCTGATTCGCAACACCGCATCGCCAGGCACCGCTGCCGCAGGGATCTCAACCTCGCCGCTGAATGCACCGTCCTCGATAGGGATGGTTCCAACTGGGACCGCTTCGTCCGACTGGGCCCATTCGATCGATGCGCTGGGCCAGGGGCTTTCTGTGGAGTGGTTGGTGTCATTGCACGGCTGCCAGTACTGCCCATCGATGGTTATGGACTGAGCAGGTGCGCCGGTCGCCGGTGACGCGGTCGCCTCTGGAGCGACACACGCTCCCGAGGACTGTGAGGCACATCCCGTCACGCAGAACATTGCCAGTCCGACCGCCGCAATGCTCACCACTCGCCGAGGCTCAATCGACAACACGCTCACTTCTTATCGCATCGGCATGCGACACTCTCGACTTCGAGATCAAGCCGTTACGCCGCCCCAGGACCTTCTCGTGACGACTCGTATGAGGGTCCCATTGCGGGCGCTCGCGGCGTTCGGAGGCCGCGAACCGTCGCGAACCAGGTGCTGGCGCTTCCCAGCTAGTCAGGAATGCGATTGAGCGCTCACGTGTCTGAACTTGAATGGTCTGAGTCTTTGAACAATCGCCCGGGTGAACCTCATCGATCGTGGTTGGCGACCACAGCAGTCGTCGAGCATGACGCCTTAGCCGTCGTGTCGTTCTCCGGAGCGCGTGACGCTCTTAGGCGGCTCATCGCGGAGGAGCCGCTGTCGCGCAGCCGGCCATGCTGCCGATGACTGCGGTCGCCGCTGCTACCGACAGAAGGGGGTTGAAAGGAGGCACCATTTCCGACTCGGGTGCGCAGAAGGACCGTCTCGTGCGTCGTCTGTAACGGTTGCCGAAGTGGCGGACAATGCAGAGTGTGAGCGGTGGTAAGGACGCGGAGGAGGCGTGGTGGCAGCGCGGACTCGCCGGCGATGCGAGAGCATTCGGGTTTCTGTTCGATCTGCACCGCGACCGTGTGTTCCGCCACGCGTTCCGCATCCTGCAGAACCAGGCCGACGCCGAGGACGCCGCCGCGGTGTCCTTCCTCGAGCTGTGGCGCCGACGATGGCACGTACGAGTCGTTGACGGGTCAGTCCTACCGTGGCTGCTGGTTACCACGACGAATTCATGCCGGAACCTGGACCGCTCTCGACGCCGGTACCGGCGCCTACTTGAGTCGCTCCCGCACGGCGAATCTCACCCCTCGGCGGAGGACATTCTTCTCGATCTGACGCCCAACGCTGATGTCATGGTTGCGCTGCGCGAACTCACCCCTCGCGACGCGCACCTGTTCTCGTTGGTCGCGATGGAGGACTACTCGGTCAGCGACGCAGCCCGCGCCTTAGGAATCTCTCCCGGAGCCGCACGCACCCGCCTGCACCGAATCAGGGCCACCCTTCAACGCAAACTCGGGCACGACACGCTCGTCAGCTACCTCACCACGGAGGCGACATGAGCACTCCACGAATGAGCGACCAGTTCGCTACGGCCTTTCGCAGCAAATTCATCGATCACATCGCCGAGACAAACCAGCCAGGCCGCCATCGTCGCGCGCTTCTCGGGACAGCGACCGCGCTCGCACTCGTCCTCGGCGGCACTGTTGCAGCCGCAGCAGCAGGACTGTTCACGCTCCCCGGCGGCACGGAGGTGACTCCGGTCGCCACCACCCGATCCGGCACCTTCACCGGCACCGACACGCTCGAGCTCGGGCCCGCGCCGGAAACGGCGACCGGCGTGGCGATGTCCCTCACCTGCCTCACGCCCGGGTCGTTCGAGTTCGACGACGGCGCCAGCGTCACCTGCACTACGACGGACGACAGTAGCCACCCGGCCACGTATGTGCTCCCACTCAGCGCCGTCAACGGCGGCGTCACCATCACCACCAGCGAAGACGCAGCGTGGACTCTCACTGCCGGCTACGTCACTGAAGAAACTACCGATTGGGCCATCAACGACTCCGGCCAGAGCTACGGGGTCATCAACGCCAACGGCACCCCGGACCTCATCGCCGTGATTGCCACCAACGGCCAGCAAGGGTACGTGCACCGCAGCGACCTCGAAGACGCCGACGGCACGACCGCTTCCAAGGGCTTCACCAGCCCCGAAGACGGCCTCCGCTGGCAAGAACACAACGCCGGCGCGGTGCACATCATCCCCGTGTACGAATCAGACGGCACCACACGCATCGGCGACTTCGAAGTGCACGGCCCCTAACGGCGGACCGGGCACCTCGAGGCCGCAAGTCTGGGCGGTGTCGCTTCCGGACGCTCCGCCTTCGAAGAGGGTTCTCCGGGCGCCTACAGCTTGGCGAGCAGCGGTTGGAAGAACGCAGCCACTCCAGGAGCGATGACCGGTTCTCCCAACATCGTCACCACGGGTTCGTACCACTGCGCGAAGCAGAACGAGTTCAGCCGTCCTAGCGCTACTTGATCTTCCAGCGCTCTCGCTTGCACTGAGGCCGGCTACACGACGTGCTTGAAGTCGTTGTTACGGGAAGCGAGCGTTCTGACGTCGCCTCTATGAGACGCTGCACAGATGACGGATGCGTCGACGGAGTGCGGACCGACTCGCAAGAGAGATGGATCTTCGAGATCTTCGTGGACGCTCCCGGGAAGCCCCTTGTGACCGCGTCACACGCCGCTGGCGCGAAACTCGCATCCCGGCAGTTGACCGTGGATTGGCAAGAGACAACGGAACCGAACGGGGCGGGTTGCGACAACAAGTCGACCGCATCGCCGGTCACCCTCGACATCCCCTAGCGACGCCCGCGTCCGGTCCCGCAAGCGGACGCCGGCCACGACTAGAGTCCGACGCATGGACGACGCAATGCAGGACCCGCGCGACGCGGCATCCTCTGGCCGTATCGGGACTGCGTTGGGGTGGTGGATTGCGCAGCTCGTGCTGGCTGTTCTCGCTTACGTTCACATGTTCCTGTCGCGGCTGAGCATCGCGAGCTGTACACCAACTTCATGCGACTACGCGCAGTTCGCGCTTCTCATCCAGATTTTCAACGTCGGTGTGGCCGTCCTTCTTGTTGCTGCGGCCGGGGGCATCTTCGTGTTTCGGCATCGGTCACGAGTGGCGATCTGGTTCCCCGTGATCGGAATTCTCCTGACCGCAGTGCTCCTCATCGTGACCTACTCCCTTAGTCGGGCAGCGTTAGATCTGCCGCTCTTCGGGAACCGACTCTGAGCCTGGTATTTCGTTGGGCGTGATCGTCCTGGCGTCAGCGTTCTTTTCCGCCAACGCGTTGCTCGATCGAGGGTCCCCATTCGGGCGATGACCGTACGCGGCGCATCAGCGGGCATTTGATCCGAATACAGCAGACTTGGTTCAGCTTCGAGCAGCCGCTGAAGCGATCCCGAAGCGGGTGGTGCGCGCATGGCGGGCTGACGTGCAGTCCGTGTCGGCCCACGTACGACTAGTTCTCTGGCACGGCGAGTGTGCGAGAGTCTGGCCGCGAGACGGCACGATCGCTTAGGAATGAGATGGAGCACTCGCACCTCGCCTACGCTGCGATTCGGCTCGTGTCGGCCCGAGTATGTCCGATCGAAAGGTTCCTACTGCACTCCACGCCGGACGGCGTCCAGACGGTGACAACCGGTCGAGAGAACGACCAAGTCGTTGCGTTTGAGTTCTGCGCTATCGAATCGCACGAAGGGCCTGTGGAGTGCTCAATAGGTATGTCGGGGAGCAGATTTCCCAGGCAGGAGCAAGCAGGCACGCGGAGTAGCCCAGGTTGCCCCTAAGGTGGGCCCGTGAACATACCCGAATCGCTGCCACAGATCGCGGCGTTCGTGCTGATGCTTGTTCCGGGGCTGACGTGGGCAGTTGTGAAGACCTGGCTTGTGGGTATCCGCGACCCAGACTATGGGACGGGTGCCCGCATCCTGGACGCGCTGTTCATCAGTGCGGTGTTCCTCGTGATCTACAGCGTGGCCGGCCTATTAATCTTCGTCGGCGATTACTCGCTCGAGGTAGCCCGAGGCGTCGTCGACCTCGCTTACAAAGAGTGGCCGTCCTGGGCGATCTCGCTAGCCGTGCTCGCCTTGCTCGTGGTGGTGCCAGGGGTCGCCTCGTACTTTGTGAACCGACGCACCGTCAAATACGAACTCAAGAAGCGTAAGAAAGACGGCTCGGTCGAAACGAAGACTAAGAAGCGACTAGTCAACAGGCCAGAGTCCTTTCCCACAGGATGGGACATGGCTGCCTACGAGGGCATCACAGTTAGGTGGGTTCGAGTGCGCCTCGAGAAGGGCGTGTACTTTGGTGGCCTCTTTGGCAACCGTTCGTACGTGAGCACGTACCCGCATGGCAGGGACATCTTCATCGAGGAACAATGGGAACTCGACGACAAGGGGCGGTTTTTGCGAGAAGTAGAGCGCTCACTTGGTGTCTGGTTGGCTATACCGGATACGGCCGTCGTCGAATGGATCGACGGGGAACCCAACAATCAAGGCGGATCAGAATGAGTGATGACGAGAAACGGCGCCCAAGTTCAATAACTGGCGGGGCGGGTCCCCGGCACGTTGAGGAAGGCGCCAGACCAGCTGAGCGACCGCAGCGACCGATCAAACCGCCTACCGGAACGTCTGGTGGATCGGACGCAACTTCCCAATAGCGGCGAACGTGAACTGACTCAACGGCTCCCTCCGCGCTGAGAGACGCCTTGCCATCCCCCGACCAGGACTCCCCGGTGATCTCGGCCGCCGTTCATCGATATCCTTGAGCTCGAGGCGGTTACGGGTGCACCGACCGCGATCATCGTCGTCATGCTCCTGAGCGCATCCTTATCCGGGCGTTGAACGCTGGAGGGGCTTGGGGGTGCGGCGCACATCTCTTCGGTATCGTCAAATGCGCGAAGTCAGCAGACCGAAATCGGGCGGCGTGCGCCGAGACATCATCGCGTCAGACGGGAGGAATCCCGAGCACGCGGTTCATTACCCCGCGAGTAATCCTCGGGCCTCGCGTAACGGCTCGCGATCGATTCGGGCTGCCGCGTCAAGCGATTCAGCTGTCTCGGTCACCTCGATGCGATATAGACCAGCACGGTGGTACTCCGAGGCGACGATTCTCACCGGATCGGGACCGACGAGGGACACCCGCGATTGCGAACGCGCGATTGCGTCTTCTAGTTCGCTGAGTCGAAGCGCGTAAGCGCCCCGATCCATCCCCGGGGCGCCGAGTCGGTGTTCCAGCCACCTGGTCGTCGACGCTTCCATCCAGAGGTCGATCGATGCAAGGTATTCTCCTTGCGCGTTCTAGACGTGATTAGCGAACCCATCGTTGGTGGTCTCTCCTGGTCTGAAGGGTTGGGATGAGGAGACTGAATCCGCCGGCGATGAGCGCGCCCAGGAGCACCGCCGCCGCGCCAACGAACACACTAAGGCTCTCCACGAGCGTCCTTTTTCGCGGCCTGGAGACATCCTGCTTGATGTCGTCACCGCGTCGTGATTCGGTCCTCCTACGAGCGACGACCGTAGAGCCTCCCGGATCGCACGGTCCCCGGTTTTGTCCTACAGGAGTACCTCGGTTATCGGGCCACCGGCGACGCCGGGCTCGAGAGCGATCGCTGGCCGGTACCGGGAGCCGTTGATCGTGTCGCCGTCCCATTCGTAGGCGATGGTGCGGAGCGTGTTCAGGTACCGCCCTACGAGCACGGCCATGGGGAAGGGGCCGTGGAAGGCGAGATGTACTTCCGCGCGCCCGTGATCTGCGGACAGGTGCTTGATGTGCTGGGCGACGGCTTGGCCGAGGCGGCCCGCTTCCCGTGGATCGATCCGATTGGAATTCGTGACGGAGACGATCTCCACGTTGGCTAAGCCGTCTGCGAATTCCCGCACGAGGCGCTCGAACGCGCTGAGGTCTGGGTCTACGGTGAGTTTCACGAAGACCGCGACTCTGTTCGCAGTGCTGCTCGGCTGGGTGACCTCGGTGGGGCGCGCCTCGACGTTGAGTTCGGTGACCCCCGGATCGTTGCTCGTTGGTGTGGACTCCCAAGCGTTGTTCTGCACATCGAGGACCGCGACGTTGCCGATCTTGGTGTCGGGCAATGCTGCCCCGAGTGCGAGTCCGATCGAGAGGTGTGCGCCGCCGGAGATCTGCACGCGCTTCGCGCCTGCCGCGAACACTGCATCACCGGTGAGCGGGAGCGTCCGCCGGAGGAGTTCGAGGCCGTCGGGCGACGGGAGCCGTCCTTCGGCGCCCTCCTTGATCCGCATCTGAAGGTCGTCGTCGTCGGCATCTACGGCGAACGGGGCAGGGCGGCTCTGAACTCGAATGGTGAAATCTCGGCCCTCTGCGCGGATCTCAGGTCGGCGTTGTTCGATGCGGTGCATGAGGAGGTCGCGAACGATTTCGAGCTCGCCTGCGGGGTCGAGCACGTTGGCTTGCTTCTTGTCGGCGAGGGTTCGTGCCGGCGCGAGTCGCAGCAGTCGGTCGGGGGCGTCGTAGTCGCTTTTCGACTCGCTTCCCGTCCGTGCGATCTTGTTGGCGATGCACAGGCTGAACGCGGGGTCCTTGTCGAGCTGGAGCAGTCGGGGGAGTTCGCGTTCGCGGACGATCTCGCTGTCGACGATGTCGGGCGTCACGACGAGCACGCCTGCCGAAAGCCCTTCGGTGAGCGCCTGCTCGAGGCGGTCGGTGGTCGTCCCTGGTCGCAGGTCGACGCGGTCCCTCCATACGACGATGCCAGCGGCTCTGAGCAAGTTCTCCAAGGACTCCGCTTGCTGTGTCCCGTCGGACTGGCGGTACGAGATGAACACGGGGCCGTCAGAGCGGGCTGCGCCATCGGGCAGCGGGCCGAGCTGACCGAATCGTGGCGGGGGGACGGTCACGCTCGCGTCTCGCGTGACGACTCGGCCGAGTCGCTGACGTCGTGCGATCAGGCCGAAGTACGTGCCAGTGTCGCCGGGCGTGCATACGAGGAGCGCGACGGGTCCGTCAGCGGCTTTGGCCGCGGCGCGCATTGCGTTGCGGTCGATTGTGCTCGGGCCGGACGGTGCGGGATGGCTGTGCCACTCTCCGACGTAGCCGATTGGGTCGTCCTCTGCTCTGTCCGAGAGGAACTCTGCGAGGCGCTCGTTCGCTCGAATGTCGTCGCGGACGTATCGGTCCTTTGTCGCGCCACCGCCATCAACCACGAGTGCGTGAGTGATCACAACGTTGTCGATCTCGCGGTACCCGAGAAGGATGCCGCCGGTTTCGAATGGTAGCCGTTTCGCTGTCTCGGATGCGATCGTCTCGTGGGCGTCAGCACGCACGTCGATGCTCGGAGCGGATCGAGTCATTGGGCAGTCCTTGCTGGGTCGACGACGTTTCGCACTTCCCCTGATGGGTGGACGGGACTTTCGATGAGGAGACCGATGACGTGACGGACGGTCGCGGATGCCGCTTCGACGGCCACGTGGGGTGGTGTTGGCGAGATCGGGCTGCCGCACCCGGCTTCGAACACTGCGGGCGGCTGCTGATCGACGTCGAACCTCGAGCTCGGCAGCTGGTCGGCGCCATCGAGTGGCGGGAGTAGGTCGACGCGGAAGGTGGCACCGTCGTTCTGAATTGAGGCATAGATGATCCGCTTCCGCGCGGACCTGGCCACAACATGCAGGAGTGCGGTCGTGGCGAAGTCGGCGCTGGTATCCACGACGAGATCGTGACTCGTCAGAAGCTGCATGGCGACGTCACCGGACGAGACGGCTTCGCCGAGCTCCTCGACGTCGTCTGCGGCGATCTCATGCCGGGCGACCAGATGTCGTTTGACCGCAGTGACCTTTGGCAACCCGACCATCTCCGGTCCGACGAGGTGGCGGATGAGGTTGCCGGGCATGACGATGTCGTCGTCGACGAGCGTCAGGTGTCGGATGCCGGCACGCACGAGCAGGTCGGCCGTGAAGGAGCCAAGCGCGCCCACGCCGACGATCGCGACCCGAGATTCGTGGAGCAGAGGCGCAACCACTCCCGCGCGAGCCGTCTTCGCCGCACTGGTGTCGGCTGCCGCACAGAGGCGCCGAACGGCCATACCCCCGTCTATCGTCGGCGATACCTCGAGGAGGATCGCACCGTCATGGATGCCGCGCCGGTAGATAAGCAACACGATGTCGACGAGGTGGTTCCGGATCCGGCGGTCCAAGTCCACGTCGGGGGCGATGCGTGCCGCGACGTCCTGCCAGGATCTCGGTGGAACGTCTATGTCGCCGAGATCGGCGACATAGCCAAAGCGGTCCTTGCTGTGCTTGGACGCCTTCGGCGGGCGCGTACCGCTCCCGATACGCATGGTGTTGTTGCTACTCGGGCGAAATCGCACGAAGCCGTTCGGGTAACCGGCGAGGTCGTCGTAGAGATACAGACGCTCGTCCTCGGACGGGTGGAAATATCGCTCGAGATCCAGATCGGGCCGATCATCGGGCCACCCGGCATCCGCCTGCTCGAACCAGGCGGTCACGTGCTCCAGGAAGGCCGACGCTTCTGTCCACCACAGATCGTCGTGGTCGTCTTCCGCGACCAAACAGAGCGCGCCGTCCAGTTCTCGATGCCAGGACCACGCGACGCTGTCCGGGTCGACGGGAACGACGCGAGGCGGCTGGAACGGAAAGCGGGCGCGAAATGAGATCACGACCTCTGTCGACTTGCCCGGATGTGTGATTGCACCTCGCCACCCGGTGTCGCCTTCGATGAAGCCCGCGCGAATCAGGCCTTCCTCGAAATGCTGACGAGAGTATGCGACGTACTCGTCGTACTCGGTGATTGTCAACCGAAGGTCCTGGCGCCCGCCGGCACGACTCGTTCACCAGCGGAAATCGCGAACTCCCGCTTCGATCCGTCGTCGTTGAAGCCCGGCGGCATCGGGAAGACGGTGTCGTCGTCGCCGTTCTTGCCGAGCAGCTTCTGGAACGCGAGCGCAGCTTTGCCCTCATCCTCCTCACCGAGCGCGTCCCGCGCGTCGGCGGCGGCGTCGATGAATCGACTCCGAGCTGCCTCCAGTTCATCATCGGTCGCGCGGATGCTGATGGCGTGCCCGGGGAGCGTGGGGTCGCTGACCGCGATGCCGTAAGTGACGAAGTTCTCGACGATCTTGCTCACCTCGTCGAGCGCCGAGACGTAGTACTCCGCGTGATCGCTCCCCGTCACCAGACCCGAGGCGAAGGCCTGGTATGTGGCGACCTCAAAGAAGAATCCCCCCGGCTTCTTCTTGCCGAGAAGAGAGCGCCGGGTCTGGCGGAGCAGCTTCACCGTCGGGACGTAGTAGCCGTCGTGCGCGGTGTTCATCGCGGTCGACAGAGACGTCAGCGATTCGGGGTTGGTGCGCACCCACTGGTTGTCATCGCCCTTCTGCGGGATCTCCCACGTCTCGCCATCCCAATGGGGGCGCGCGGGAACGGCATCGACGTAGAGGTCGTAGTCGGGGAACGAGACCTGCAGACTTCGATCCTGTCGCTTGGTCCGCTGATGCCCGTCGTCATCACGCCCGAACTCGGCATGGAGGACGGTAAAGACCCGGTCGAGGATTTCATTCGACGTGACGTCGCTCGGCAGATCGGGGAGACGGACGAACACGTCAACGTCTTTCACCCGCTTGATAGACACGCTTCGCTTGTAGGACCCGATCAGCACTGGGTTCACCCCGTACTCGGCGAGCTTGGCGTCACCCACGAGCGCTTCGCGGACTAACCGATGCGCCTCCGGTGCATTGGCTTTGTCATCGCCGGGCTCGATGGAGCTCAACGCATCCTTGAACTGCTGTTTCAGGTGAGCCATCGGGGCGTGCTCCGCTTCGGTCGGGCTGGCCTTTGCAGTCTACGAAGGGGGTCCGACATTGCGGTCCGGTGCTCGGGTACGCCAGCCTCCCCGAACTCGCGTCTCCCCACAGTGAGCGCCCATTCGAGGGCCGACTGATGTGTCTATCAGTTCATCCGTGTCATTCGACGCGACCGCTCAGATCGGTCTAACTGCGGGCACCGACCGTGTTCGCGAGAGGGTCGCTGAGCGTTCGGACGTTCGTCCTTGAGGAGCCCTCCGGCCCGCTCAGGTCTAGCATGCCCGTAAACCGCGCCCGCGCAAGGTGCCCGTTCCGGGGGGCCATGCGCACAGGCGTGTCGCGTCGCTTCCGCTTCTTCGAAGCCCTGAGGCGTCTCTCGCCTGCGTAAGAATCGCGTAAACCTGAGCGTCTTTGAGTCCTGCTGAACGTGGTCCAGCGGGGCTCGCGATCGCGTCATAACAAAGCGAACGCACTCGAACGTGGCGGAGCAAAGTAGCAGCATACGGAGTTCAAATCCCTCCGTCTCCGCTCTGGTCCGTGGCCCTCGATCCCTTGAAAACACTGGGATCGCGGGCCATAGCTTTCTCGAAGACCCGCGATTTGCGAAGAATCTGCGAACACCTGCATCGAGAAGCGCACTGAACTCCCACCGAGCCCTCGCGGCGACCGCCCTCCGATACTCGGTATCGATAGTCTGCTGGCGAGGGGATCAACGTGGAGCCTGTTAGTTACCGGGAGTTTCGGGATGAGCAGCTTTCGAGGATCGTACCGGCGTATTTCTACATCACCACCCGGGATCGCAACGCCTGGTGGGGCTCCGAAAGTCGCCAGTACCGCGGACTAGCTAGCCTCACCTGCACACTCGCTGCTGCGAAAAAGGTTGCCGAGGGATAGCTGCTGAACGTCAGTCCGACCCCGGTGCGTGAAGCTATGCGCGACCTGCATTCCGAGGGTCTGCTGAAGCTGAGTCCGCGCAAAGGCGATACAGTCCGGCGGATCGACCCTGACGAGGTCCGGGAAATGGCGGAGCTGTGCGAATTGCTCGAGCCCCACTGCGCCCGGCTGGTCGCCGAGCGCATTACCGAGGACGAGCTCGTCGAGGCGCGGCGGTTGCAGAGTGAGATGGAAGCCGTCGATTTCGAGACGTACTTCTCGCTGAATCGTGCATTCCATTCCTATCTGTACGAGTGCGCGCGCTCACCGCGACTGGCCAACATGCTCCGGAGCATTCACGACTCCACCCCATCATATTTGCCGATGGCCTTCGCGCGGGTGAGAGAACGTCACGATGAGGGTCTCGCCGAGCACCGCGAGTTCCTCGACGCATGCGAAGCCCGCGACGGCGCCCGGGATGCCAGAATTATGACTCGCCACTGGCGCCCCGTTTCGAGATCGTCGCTCGCGCGGCGGAGGAACTCGTCCAAACCGGCGGCAGCGTCGAAGGTCCGCTGATTGCGATCGCCGAGGCAACCTGTCCAATCGCTGTCGAGTGAAGCCGCCTGAGCAACGCAGCGGTGCTGGCAGTCGAAAGGTACCTGAAGTTTTGGAGGGTTGCGGGTCAGCGGTATCACGCGGATCGTCAGTCGGCGACGTACCTGGGCGCGTGTAGTTCGCGGCTCGGGTGTCACGTCCCCGTCGCAGCGCAACACACTGGCTGGCTCGGGCGCCGGCTACGCCAAGCCGGACTCGTCGGGTCCATGGGCAGAGTCACCTCCAGCGTTGACAAACGCGCTCGTCGCGAGCTTCTGGTCGACCATGGATCGCGAACTCCTCGACCGCTCCGTCTGGGGCTCAAGGGTTCAGCTCGCATCGGTCATGGTCGAGTGGATCGAGGGCTTCTATGACTAGCGCCGCTCGCACACCAGCCGGCGGACCTCAGCACCGCCGATTACGGAGCCCTTCAGTCCGTCGCACACATCGCGGCACGCTCAAGTCACAAGAACGTCCGGGAACCGGGTCAGGCTCCGAGCTCTCCAAGTCACTGTTAACACGGTCGACCCGGACGCGGTGCTTGATGTTCCGGTTGTATTTGAGTGGCGGAATCGCACGCAACCAGCATCCGACATGGGCCACGGACCTTCATCCGACCCTCAGACGCGTCATGATGCAGAATTGGGCGAGCGGGCAAAACGGACCGCCGATGCCAGTTGAGCGTCCCGGCTCGGAAGGATGGGTATGACCTCCGCGGATTCGCATGGCGCCTCTGCGAGCGTAGATCAGGTCGATGAGCTGCCCATGCGGCAGCTAGGGCAGCTCCTGCGAGCGCTTCGGGCGGATGCCGGCCTTACTCTCGCAGAGCTCGCCGGGGCCGCCGACGTCAGCATCGGTCTCATCAGCCAGATCGAGCGCGGTCAGGGGAACCCGTCCTATAACACCCTCATCAAGCTCGCGCACTCACTCGGTGTGAAGGTCGGCGAGTTCTTCGGGGGGCAGGAGCCGGAGCAGAAGGCAGCAGAGGTTGTTCGCGCGGGGTCGCGCCGCCGTCTGCTCCTCTCGGAGCACGACATGGTCTACGAGCTGCTCACGCCGAGCATGAACGGGAAGCTCGGCATGATCCGCGCCCAGATCGCTGCCGGGTGGAGCAACGAGACCGTTCCTTATGTGCACGAGGGCGAGGAGTGCATCATCGTGGTCGAGGGGTCGCTCCTCGTGGTGGTCTCGGGTGAGCGGTACGGGCTCGAAGAGGGGGACTCGCTCACGTACGACGCTTCCGTGCCGCACTGGTACGCGAATACCACGGGGCGTCTCGCTGTCCTCATCGGCGCGATGACTCCGCCGTCGTTCTGACTTGGCCGGAGCTCATCGCCCGCTGCAGCCCGGGCCGGCGGTGTTAACGCACCCGAAACAAGACGGCGCCGCTGCCTGAAACGAGGGGGGTTCAGTATAAGGACAACATCTTCAATTTAATGAAGATGTTGTCCCGTTGAACCTCGGCATCCAGTTCGTCGTGGTCCTCACCCGAAGGAATCACATGATCTCACGGCGCTCCACCTTTCGCACACGCACCGGCGCAGGCCTTATCGCAATGAGCGCGGCTGCCGCGCTCGCTCTCACCGCCTGCACACCGGGCGATAGCGCGGGCTCGACCGCAAGCGACACTCTCACGATGCAGCTCGACGGTCCCGTCACATCGTACGACCCCGCGCTGGGCGCCTCCTTCCAGGACGTCGTCGTAATGTGGTCGATGTACGACACCCTCGTCGCACTCGACGCGGACGGCACTGTTGTCCCGGGGCTCGCGACTGACTGGGACGTCACGGCTGACTCCGGTCTCTTCACGATCCGTGACGGCGTGACGTGCTCCGACGGCGAGGAGCTCACCGGCGAGGTCGTAGCGAACTCGCTCAACCGCTTCTTTGCGCCGGAAACCGCCGCGCCTTTCCTCTCGAACGTCATCGGGGCGGGCAACACGGCGACGGCGACGGCCGACGGTCAGACGGTGACGATCCAGCTTGATGCACCCTTCTCGGGCCTCCTCTCCGGGCTCACCGTCGGCTACACAGGCATCGTCTGCTCCGCCGGCACGGATGACCCGAGCGCGCTCACGACGGGCTCGAACGGCACGGGTGGCTTCGTCGCCGACTCGCAGATCGCGGGCGCGAGCTACACGTTCACACGTCGCGACGACTACGAGTGGGGACCCGAGTTCGCAGGCGTCCCGACGGAGGGAGCGCGGCCTGCGACGCTTGTCATGGAGGTCGTCGAGGACGAGAACACTCGCGCCAATCTGCAGACGACCGGCGACATGCAGATCGCCGCGTACACGACCGACGCGTGGGAGCGCGCCGCTGGTCAAGCTGACTGGACGAAGACCGTGTCGAACCAGTCCGACACCTTCCTCATGTTCAACCACACCGAGGGGCATCCCACTGCGGATCCCGCAGTCCGCCGCGCGATCGCGCAGGCGCTGGATATCTCGCGTCTCAACGACGTGCAGAGCTATGGCGCGGGCGAGCTCATCACGAACCTGGGCGACCCGACCTACGAGTGCTACGACGAGTCGCTCGCCGACCTGTACCCCGCATACGACCCGGACGCGGCATCCAAGGTCCTCGAGGGTCTCTCGCTCGCGGTCAACGGGACCACGCTCCTCGCGGGCGGCGACGGCAACGCGTACGTGCAGTCCGCGTTGCAGGAGGCTGGAGCCGACGTGTCGTTCCAGAACCTCAACAACCAGCAGTGGGTTTCGGGGCTGTTCACTCCGCTGAACGACTGGGACGTCACGATCCTCGTCTTCGCGAACACCTCCTCCAACCTCCTGTCGGGAGCGAACTTCTTCACGGGCTCGGTACCGCCGAACGGACAGAATCTGTCGGCCGTCTCGAACCCGGAGGCCGACGCCGCGCTCGCCGTAGCCCGCGCGACCACCGGTGGGGAGAGCTGCGCCGCCATGGCGCAGTACCAGCAGCTCCTCCTGGAGAACATGGACGTCCTGCCGCTCGCGACCGCCCCGGCGACGGTTGTCTTCGCGCCCGGCGTGACCGCCATGGTGTCGAAAGGCTTCGTCCGCGCCGGAACCATCCGGATCGCGGACTGACTGACGGACCTTGGACGGCTCGGCTGAGAGGACGACCATGACCAACCTGGTGGTGGCACCGGACATCCAGACATCCGGCCTCTCGGCCGAGCCCCGGAGGGGGAAGCGCAGCGCGACCCACCTCTGGACGCGCTACATACTCGGGCGGCTCGGCGGGCTCCTGGGGGTCGTCGTCGCGCTGCTGGCGATCACCTTTCTGCTGATCCAGTTCGTGCCGGGCGATCCCGCCCGCAACATCGTCGGAGTGACCGCGACCCAGGAACAGGTCGAGGTCGTCCGCGAGCGGCTGGGCCTGAACGACCCGTTCCTCCTTCAGGCGTGGAACTACGTGTCGGGCCTCCTAGGCGGAGACCTCGGAAATTCCTTCGTCACGCAGCAGCCGATCGTCGAACTCATCGGCCAGCGACTTCCGCTCACGGCGGCGGTCGCGGTCGGCGGGCTCGTCGTCGTCCTCATCGTCGGCTTTCCCGTCGGCATCGCGGTGGCCTTCGCGGAGCGGCGGGGTGGGAGCAAGGTGATCGCCGGCGCCTACAACGCAGCCGCTGGGTTCCTCGGGGCGATCCCGGAGTACATCACGGGCACGATCCTTGTCATGGTCTTCGCGCTGACGCTGCAGTGGCTGCCGGCGCAGGGCGGCCAGGGCTTCAACGGCCTCATCCTGCCGGCGATCGCGGTCGGCCTCGCGCCGGCCGCCGTGATGTCGCGCATCGCGCGCAATGAGACCCGCTCCGTTCTGGGACAGGAGTACATCGCGACTGCTCGGAGCAAACGCATCTCGGAAGGACGGCTTCTCTTCGGCCATGCGCTGCCTAACATCGCCACCAGCTCGCTGACGATGGGCGGGATCCTCCTCGTCGCCCTCCTCGGCGGCACCGTCATCGTCGAGAACGTTTTCAACATCCCCGGACTCGGAACCCAGATCGTGCAATCCATCCTCTCGAGCGACTACCCCGCGATCCAGGGCATCATCCTCACGCTCGGCCTCCTCGCGGCTCTGGTCAACCTGGCCGTCGACATCCTCCTCGGGGTCCTCGACCCCCGAGTCCTGACGAAGAGCAAGGCAGCCTGATGGCCATCGCACTCCCCGTCAAGGCCATCGTCGCGCCTCCCGTCCGCCGCAGACCACCCGCATCGCTGGTCGTCGGGCTCATCGGGCTGGGCATCGTCGTCATCCTGGCGGTCATCGCCCCGATCATCTGGGGCGACGCCGCGATGGCCGGCTCCAGCGAGTTGCGTGCGGGGCCCTCGGCCGAGCATCTGTTCGGCACCGACTCCCAGGGCCGTGACGTGCTGGCGCGCACGCTCGTTGCAACGCGGCTGACCCTCGTCATGGGCTTTCTCGCGACTGCGGGCGCCGTCATCGCCGGCGGACTGCTCGGCACCCTTCTCGTCGTGTCGGGGCCACGCGTAACGTGGTTCGGCGCGCGCACGATCGACCTCTGGCTCGCGCTGCCGCCCATCATCGTGGCGCTCGCGGTCACCGCGATCTTCATGCCCGGCGAGGTGACCGTCGTCATCGCGATCGCCATCGCGTTCTCGCCCCAGTTCGCTCGGCTGACCAACACGCTCGCGACGGCGGTCGGGCAGCGTGAGTTCGTCACCACCTCGCATTTGCTCGGAGTTCCCGGGCCGAGCGTCCTGACGCGGCACATCATTCCGAACATCGCGTCGCCCGTCCTTGTCCTCACGTCGGTCTGCCTGTCGACGGCGATCGTCACGATGTCAGGGCTCAGCTTCATCGGGCTGGGTGTGCAGCCGCCGGCGATCGACTGGGGTCAGCTCTTGGCGAGCGGCCTGCGCGACATCTATCAGAACCCCAGTGGAGCGATCGCCCCTTCGATCGCGATCGTGTTCACGGGACTGTCGGCCAGCCTGGTCGGCGACGGCCTGGTGACCTTGAGCGAACCGCGCCGCGCGGTGCTCCGTCGCCGCGCGCGCGTCAAGAGTGCGAAGACGACGGATGCCGCGGCGCCGCATCGGATTGACGAGAGGCGCGACTCGCTCGTCGTAGAGGACCTGCACGTGCGCGTCGGCATCGACGGCGGAGCAGAGCTCGTGCGGGGGGTGTCGCTGCGCGTAGGGCAGGGGGAGATCGTGGGGCTGGTCGGTGAGTCCGGCTCGGGAAAGAGCATCACCGCCATGACTGCCGCCCGTCTTCTGCCGCCAGAACTCGTGTGGGAGGGGAAGAAGCTGGAGGTTGCGGGAACGAGGATGGAGCCCGACACCGCGCCGCCGAGATCATTCGCACTCGACCTTGGGATCGTCTTCCAGGATCCGTCCTCGTGTTTCAACCCGGCCAGGCGACTCGGCCCGCAGCTCACCGAGGCGATCCGCGTGCATCGTGGGGTGAGCCGGGCGGAGGCCAACCGGCTCGCCATCGAGAAGCTCCGCGAAGCGCGCGTCACCGAACCGGAGCGGCGGATGCATCAGTATCCGCACGAGCTCTCGGGGGGCATGCGCCAGCGCGCCATGATCGCGATGGCACTCCTCGCGACGCCGAAGCTCCTCGTCGCGGACGAGCCGACGACGGCGCTCGACGTGACGGTGCAGGCCGACGTGCTGCGCCTGATCCGCCAGATCAACGACGACCACGACATGTCGGTGCTGCTCATCTCGCACGACATCGACGTTATCGCTGCGATGTGTGACCGGGTCTATGTCATGTACCGCGGCGAGATCGTCGAGCACCTCACGTCTGAGCAGCTGCGTCAGCGTGAGGTCACCCAGGAGTACACGCGCCGCCTCCTCGAGGCGTCCTCGAGAACGGCACTCGAGAGCACCCTCGTCGGTGCGTCCCAGCCTGAAGGGAGCACCGCATGAGCAGCTCGACAGGGACGGAGCGTCCCGCCCTCCGCCTCGCCGGAGTCTCGGCGACATACGGCTTCGGCCGGCGTGCCGCCCCCGTCATCCGCGACGTCTCGCTTCGCGTCGCGCCCGGCAGAACCATGGGCGTCGTGGGCGAGTCCGGGTCGGGGAAGTCGACTCTCGCGAAGGTCGTCGTGGGACTCGTGCACATCTCGGCCGGGACCGTCGAGGTCGACGGCACGGATGTTGCCGCGGCCAAGGGTGCGCAGCGCCGGAGCCTTCGTCGCCGGGTGCAGCTGATACCGCAAGACCCGTACGCCTCGCTGGACCCCCGCATGACGATCGGGCGCACGCTGCTCGAGGCTCTCGCACCACGGCGGGAAACGGCCTCCGCTGACCACCGCCAGCAGATCGAGGAGCTCCTGAGGCTCGTCGCCCTCGAGCCGGACGCCGCGCGCCGGCGACCGCACGAGTTCTCGGGCGGTCAGCGCCAGCGAATCGCTATCGCACGCGCCATCGCGGTCCGGCCCGCCCTGCTTGTCGCCGATGAGGTCACGTCCGCGCTGGACGCGTCGATCCAGTTCGAGATTCTCGATCTTCTCGACCGGCTCCAGCAGGAGATCGGGTTCGGCTGCGTCTTCATCACCCACAACCTCGGCGTCGCCGCACGCATGTGCGACGACATCACGGTCATGCGCGCCGGCCGCGTCGTCGAGCAGGGACCGATCGCCATGCTCGCGGCACCCACCGATCCCTATACCCGGCTGCTCGTCGGGAGCGTTCCCGACCCCGCAGGCGAGTTCCTGCGGGCGCCCTCCGCCTACGAGGCGCCGGTCGCCTCCTGATACCCGAACCCCCACACAAGGAGTCTCATGTATGCAAACGTGAACGGCGTCGACCTCTATTTCGACGTCATCTCGTCCGGGCTTTCCGTCGACTTCGCCGGTGACCGGGAGAAGCCGGTCCTGTTCGTCCAGCACGGCGGTCCGGGCGCCGACCACAGTTACTTCCGCCCCTGGCTCGACCCACTCGGGGAAGTCGCGCAGGTCGTCTTCATCGACCACCGCGGCACCGGCTTCTCCTCGACCGCACCACTGGAGACCTACACGATCGAACAGATCGCCGACGACGTCGAGGCGCTGCGTCACTACCTGGGTCTCGGCAGAATCATGTTCCTCGGACATTCATTCGGCGGCATGGTGGGGCAGGTCTACGCCCAGCGGCACCCGAAGTCGCTGTCCAAGCTCATCCTGTCGCACACGGCTCCCGACTACGGCTTCTGGGAGGAGGCGCAGGAGATTGCGATGCGCATCGCGACGCCGGAGCAGAAGGAGGTGTTCCGCGAGCTCTTCGAGGGCGGCATAACCAACCAGGAGGAGTACGAGGCTTGGTGGAAGCGCTGCTACCCCCTCTACTTCCGCAACCCCGATCAGGAGGTTCTCGACCAGCTGTCGGCGCGCAGCCGCGGCAAGTTCGAGGTCTCCCAGTACATGATGGCCAACGAGATCCCGAAGTACGACGCGCTGGCCGGTCTGGCTCAGATCGACGTTCCTACCCTCGTCCTCTCCAGCACCTACGATTGGGTGACGCCGCCGAGCCAGGGTGAGCGGATCGCCGCCGCCATCTCGAACGCGAAATTCGTTCTGTTCGAGGAGAGCGGTCACGAACCCTTCGCCCGCGAGGAGCAGCAGGCCTACCTCGACGTCGTGTCGGACTTCATCCGCGCATGACTAGCTGGCTGCTGCGCAACGCGCGCCTCTTCGACGGCGTCGACGGCAACCTCCGCACCGGAGCGTGGTCGGTGCTCGTCGACGGCGGTCGCCTCGCATGGATCGGCCCCGACGAGGCGGCTCCGAATGCGGATGTCGTTCGCGATGCCGCCGGCCGGACCGTCATGCCGGGCCTCATCAACGCTCACGTCCACCTCGCCAATGACGGCGCCGCGGATCTCGCGGCGCAGGTGCGCGATGACTCGACGACCACGGCGGCGCTGCGGGCGTCGGCGAATGCGCTCATCTCGCTGCGTGCGGGCATCACGACGGTGAAGGACTGCGGCGCGTCCGACAACGTCGTGATCGACCTGGGCCGGGCGATCGATGCGGGCGTCGTGCCCGGACCGCACGTCGTGGCGGCAGGTCGCGTCATCACGATGACCGGCGGACACGGTTACTTCATGGGCGTCGAGGCCGACGGGGTCGACGCCGTGCGTGCCGCCGTGCGCGGTGAGCTCAAGCGGGGTGCGAAGTTCATCAAAGCCATGGCGACCGGCGGCGTGCTGACTTCGGGCGTCAAGCCGACGCAGACGGCGCTCCTCCGGGAGGAGCTCGCCGTGATCGTCGAGGAGGCGCACCATGCCGGACGGCGGGTTTCCACGCATGCGATCGGCCGCGAAGGGATCGAGAACGCGATTCTCGCTGGCGTCGACACGATCGAGCACGGCTTCCACCTCGACGAAGAGCTCTTCGCCCTCGCCATCGAACGCGGCACCTTCCTTGTCCCGACCCTTTCCGCCGTCGGCGGGATTGTGACCGAGGGCGAGGCCGGCGGCACCCCCGCGTGGATCGTCGACAAGGCCGGCACCGAGATGGAGCGCAGCCGAACGATGTTCCGGGCCGCCGTTCAGGCCGGCATGCACATCGCGGCGGGAACGGACTCCGGTACGCCGTTCAATCCGCACGACGGGCTGGTCGATGAACTCATCGAGATGGTGCAGATCGGCCTGACACCGACGCGCGCGCTGCTGTCAGCGACGCGGGACGGCGCCGTCAACGCCGACGTCCTCGACGTCACGGGCACTCTCGAGGTCGGCAAGAGCGCGGACTTGCTCGTCGTCGATGGCGACCCCACCGCCGACATCACCGCTCTCAAGAGCATCATGTTCGTCGCCAAGGGCGGCGAACTGTACCGTGACGAGCTGCCGGAGCGCGAGCTCGTCGGAGCGCACACCACAGGAGCTCACGCATGACCTACTCGATCATCGCCCGCGACCCCGAATCGGGGGCCTTCGGCCTCGCCTGCGAGACGCACTTCTTCGGCGTCGGTCGCCTCGTCGGCTGGCTCGAGCCGGGCGTCGGTGCCGTCGCGACGCAGGCGTTCGTGAACGTCGGCCTCGGTCCGCGGGGGCTCGCCCTGCTGCGGGACGGCGTCGCGGCAGACGATGCCGTGCGCGCACTCATCTCCGATGACGACCAGCCCGGCTTCCGCCAGGTCGCGGCGATCGACGCCAACGGCGTCGTCGGCAACTTCACGGGCGACAAGTGCGTACGCTCCGCAGGCGCCCTGACCGGCGACCAGGTGTCAGTGCAGGGCAACATGCTCGCGAACGACGACGTCGTGCCCGCAATCCTCGCGGCGTACCAGAGGGCCGCGGGTGAACCGTTCGCGCGGCGCCTGCTGATCGCGCTGCGCGCGGGGGAGGATGCCGGGGGCGACGCCCGCGGATCACAGTCGGCCGTCCTCAAGATCGTGTCCGGCCGCCGGGGCCCGCTGTGGGAGGAGACGTCTCTCGACCTGCGCGTCGACGATCATCCCGACCCCGTCACCGAAATCACCCGCCTCGCCGAGCTCAGTGGCGCATTCGACCGGATCGGCTCGGTGATGTTCGCGCCGCGCATCATGATCGGCGACTATGTCGATGTGACGGATGCCGAGCTCGCAGCGGCCGTGGCAGCACTCGACGCCGCGCAGGACGTCCTCGGTGACAACCTCGAGGCCGCGTTCTGGAACGGCGTGCTTCTTGCACGCGCCGGCCGGGACGGCGAAGCGCGTGAGCGTCTCGCGGCAGTCTTCGAGGCGCAGTCGCATTGGCGGTCCTACCTCGACGCGGTCGCCGACGCCGGCTTCCTCGACCGTGCGAAGGTCCCGGCGCTGGTGAAGGGATGACGTTTCACGACCTCGTTGTGAACGCGGAGCGCCTCCTCGCCGACCTCCGCGACCTCTCCGTCTTCGGGCGGAACGCCGGCGGCGGCATCGACCGCGCGTCATTCTCGGCCGCGGATGCGACCGCTCGGGAATGGCTCGCCGGCCGGTGCGCTGAGGCGGGGCTGGAGGTGATGACCGACGCCGTCGGCAACATCTTCGTCTCCTCGCCCCGACTGGAGGAGGGCATCGCACATCACCCTGCAGTCTGGACGGGATCGCACATCGACGCCGTCCCGGACGGCGGCGCGTTCGACGGCGCGCTGGGCGTCATCGCCGCGATCGAGGTGCTGCGGACTCTTCACGAGGCGGGCACTGGACTCACGCGCCCGGTTCGCGCTGTGTCATTCTCCGATGAGGAGGGCAGCTTCGCGCATCTCTTCGGATCGAGCGCGATCGCGCGTGGGTTCGGAGTCGACCAGCTCGAAGCCATGATCGGCCGGGACGGCGCGCGGCTCGCCGAGGCCCTTCCATCGGCGCTCACGGTGTCGCTCGCGGATGCCGCTGCCGTAGGCCCCCCGCCCGAGGGTGTGGCGGCGTACGTCGAGCTGCACATCGAGCAGGGTTCACTCCTCGAAGCGAGCGGTGTGCCGATCGGAGTCGTGACGGGCATCGTCGCAATCGGCGGCGGCACAGTGCGGTTCAGGGGGCGTGCCGACCACGCCGGGACGACTCCGCTCGATCGGCGTCAGGACGCCGGGCTGGCTGCGTCGGAGTTCGCCGTCGCGCTTCCCGCGCTCGCGAGCGCGACAAGCGCCGATGCGGTGGTGACCACGGGCATCATGCGCTTTGACCCAGCCGGCTCGAACATCGTCCCGGGCGGCGCCGAGGTGTCTGTCGACTTTCGCGACGTGGAGCTCGAACGGGCCATCGATCTCGGAAATCGGATCGCCGCGTCGGCATCGGAGATCGCCTCGCGGCGGGGAGTCGGCGTGGAGATCGAATTCGAGGAGACGGTGCCGGGAGCGCGGATGAACGACGCCGTGCGTGGGGCGATTGCAGGTGCCGCCGCGGGCCTTGGCCTGGATGCGATCGACATCCGATCCGGTGCGGGCCACGACGCTCAGAACATGGCCTTGATCGCGCCGACGGGGATGATCTTCGTTCCGAGCGTCGGGGGGCGCAGCCATAGCCCTGCCGAGTACACCCGCGATGACGATGTGGTGCGGGGGGCGAGCGTGCTCCTCCGGACGGTCCTCGCCCTAGTGCGGGGCTGAAGCCCAACCGCCAGCAAGCGTTGCGAGCGATCGCTTCCGAGGAGACCGGCCTTAGAGAGGAGACCGGCCATAGAGGAGGGACGCCGCACCGCCCGGCGGTCGGCGCCCGGACGAAGTCGTCTTGGGTGACAACGCCGGCATCCGTGGCATTCTTCATGCCGTTCAGCCGGGAGAAAACGGATCCGCTAACGCGCCTCCCGCAGCTCCGCCGACTCGGTGCCGCTCAGTCCAGGCTTGAATCCATCGTCCACGGCCGCGCGCTGCAACCACTTCCGCAACGTCATCGGGTGCACACCGAAATCGGTCGCGATCTTCTCGACCGTCACACGAGGCTCACGGTTCCAAGCGACGCGCACCACATCGTCACGGAACTCACGGGGATAAGGCTTGGGCACGATGACATCCTTCCAGGCCGCCCTCCCAGGCAAGCCAACTCAGGTGTCACCTATCCGTGCGGCAGTCCCCCTGGTGTTGTTCGTCGGCTCATTGGGCGACACCGCAGAGAAGGGGCCTTCGGAAGCGAGAAGTTGGCGTAGGGCGATTCGAGTGTTATCGAGGTGCGTTTGCTGAGCTTCTCGTGCGCGATCGGCATCTGAGGCGAGGCACCCTGCGAGGATTTCCGCATGTTCCTCGGTGATCGTCTCGTATCGTTGCAACGACTGAGTAGAGGCGTATCGGTAGCGTAGCGAATGGTCGCTTAGGAGTCTGGACAGACGCAGCAGCCACGATGATCCGCATCTGCTGAGCGTGGCGTGGTGAAAAGCCAGGTGGGCCTCTTCGTAAGCTGCGTACTGCCCTGCATCCAGCTCCCTAGTTCTGCTGTCGCCCCTCTGTATCATGCGTTCGTACCGTGAAACGACCTCGGCCTTCGCATCCTCATCCATGTGCTGCACGGAACGCTCGATCGCAAGGGGTTCGATCAGTGAACGCACCTCATAGATCTCCTCCATCTCCGACAGTGACAGCGAGGCGACGCGTACTCCGCGCTGTGGCTGAGATGTGACCAGGCCGTCGCCCGCTAGCCGCGCGAGGGCCTCTCGAACCGGTGTCGCACTGACCTGAAACCTCACGGCCAGCGCCTCCGCGGACAACCGTTGTCCTGGCTCGTACTCCGCCGCGATGATGGCGTGGCGCAGGGCCGTCTCGACGGTGTCCGCGTGAGAGGCCGAGGTTTTTTTCGTGGTCACACCTCCGATTCTGCCAGACACCATCTTAGAGAATCTATAGATTTTGTTGACTTCCGGTTTGAGAGCACTTATGGTCGCAGGAGACCGGCTGAGCAAGCGGTGAAGATGCACTCTGATCAGAGTCGATTAGAAAGGCGCAGTATTGGGAATCGTGCTGACAGTGGCCCCTACCGGGCCGATCGCCACCAAGAAGGACAATCCGCACTTGCCGATTCAGCCAGAGGAAATCGCTGACGAGGTTCATAGGGCATACCAGGCTGGTGCGGCCGTCGCGCATTTGCACTTCCGGGATTCTTCTGACCGTCCGACTGCGGACTTGGGTGTCGCGCGGCAAACCATGGACCTAATCAGCGAGCGGTGTCCGATCCTGATCCAGGTATCGACCGGGGTTGGGCTGGATGTCCCTTTTGAAGCGAGGGAGGCGCTGGTGGAGTTGCGCCCACGAATGGCGACCCTGAATCCCTGCTCGATGAGTTTTGGCGGAGCGGAGTTCCGAAACCCTCCCGCCGATGTCGAGCGTCTCGCAGCACGAATGCGGGAACTCGGGGTGAAGCCGGAACTCGAGATCTATGACACCGGACATCTGGATGCATGCCTGCGTCTGCGAGACAAGGGGCTGCTCGACGACACGCCGATGCAGTTCTCGATTGTTCTCGGCGTCCAAGGCGGGATGGCGGCGACTGCCGACAACCTCCTGACCATGGTCCGGCGCATCCCCGACGGCGCGGTCTGGCAGGTAATCGCTATCGGTCGCGCGAACAGGGAACTTACCGCGATTGGTTTGGCGCTCGGAGGGAATGCCCGAGCAGGTCTCGAAGACACACTCTATCTCCAGCGCGGACTGCTCAGCGAAGGCAACCTCCCGCTCGTGGAACGCACGGTGGGGTTGGCTGACTCTCTTGGTCTCAGTCTTGCCTCAGTTACGGAGACCGAAGCCCTCCTGAATCTTCCCTCCCAGTGAATTTCGATTGATAGGACCACTATGATTTCTTCCCACCTTGCGGATGAGCTGGTCTCGGTGACCTTCGACGGTGCGGTCGCGGTGCTGTCGATGAAGGCCCGCCCTTACAACCTTCTCGATAGGCCCCTCATGCTAGCGCTCATCGCGGCTCTCGATGAGGCACGAGCTGGCGGTGCCCGTGCGGTCATCCTTCGCAGCGACCTGCGTCATTTCTCGGCTGGCGCAGACTTAGATGCAATGCTCGCCGACACGCGCGAGAGCGAGACGTTGGAGTGGCCCCTTATCGAGCTACTCGGAGCATTCGAACAGCATCCTGCTCCGATCGTCGCCGCCGTCAACGGCACGGCAGTCGGCGGGGGTTTCGAATTAGCCTTGGCTTGTGATCTGATCGTCGCTTCCTCATCCGCGAAGATCGGGTCCGTTGAGGTGACGGTGGGTCTGCAGCCGTTGATGGGTGCCGTCCAGCGTTTGACTCAACGCGCGGGAGCCACTCGAGCCAAAGAGATCACACTTCTTGGGCGTCGGTACGACGCGGAGACTCTCGAGAGGTGGAATGTGATCAACAGGGTCGTCCCGGAAGAAGAGCTGGATACCACGGTTTCGGTCATCGCTCAAGAACTCGCCCATGGCCCCGCACTCGCGAACACGGCCACGAAGCACCTCGTGAACCTTGCCGTCAATGAGGGCATCGCTGCGGCAGACCGCGGCATGGCGGAGGCGCAGCGGGCTGTCTTCCGTTCGGATGACTTCGTCACCGGTGTCATCTCGTACCGGGACAACGGCATTGGCCAGGCCAAGTTCGAAGGACGTTAACCATGACCCACGAACTTCCTTTGACAGGGATCCGCGTCGTCGACTTCTCCCGCGTTCTCGCTGGCCCACATTGCGCGATGACTCTCCGCGATCTGGGAGCCGACGTTATAAAGATCGAACCACCCAGCGGCGATCTTTCGCGCAAAGCCTTTCCTGGTGACGGCGAGATCTCCGGATACTACGCTCAGCAGAACGCTGGCAAACGCAACATCAGTATCGACCTCAACGTTCCCGGAGCGCGGCAGATCGCTGGAGATCTCTGCGAGCGAGCGGACGTGATCATCGAGAACTTTCGTCCCGGAGCGCTCGGAGCATTCGACCTCGACTACAACACTGTCGCTACGCGCAACCCGCGCGTTGTCTACGCGTCTATCAGTGGATACGGCCAGCATGGCCCCTGGCGTAGCCGATCCGCTTACGCGCCCACGATCCAGGCCGAGACAGGCATTACAGCAAACGCCGCCGCCCAGTTCGGCCTCTCCGACGTCAGCGATGCGCTTTCTCACGCAGATATCTATGCAGGTCTGCATGCAACCATCGCCATCCTCGCAGGATTAGCTGATCGCGAACGAACCGGTCGGGGCCGCTATATCGACATCGCGATGGCTGCCGTGATGGTCTCGATCAATGAGCGTGTCCACGCGGACCTGTCGGATGTCGACCTAGGCGCGGAACGACCGATTCTGGGAGCGACGGATGGCCCATTCTTCAGTGGGCCCGGCGGCGAGCGTTTCGCGAGTCCGATGAGCTTGGTGGGAAGTGCCACCTTCCCCTTCTATGTCGCCGCCATGCGTCGCCCAGACCTTGCGGAAGATCCTCGCTTCCGCACACCGGAACTCCGTGAGCAGCACTTCCCCGATCTGCACCGTATTGTCCAAGACTGGATTCGCACGTTCCCCAACATGGCCGCGCTGGATGCGCAACTCGATGAAGCGCGAATCGCGAGCGGACAGGTGCGGACATTGCGGGAATTTGCGGGAACCGCCTGGGCGAAGAACTGGCCGGTTATCCGTCACGTCCTAGACCGCAAAGGCGAGCAGATCAGCATTCCAGGGCGCCCCTGGAAATTTGACGAACAGATCGTCGAAGACGGCAGCCAGGTGGTGGCATATCGCGGGGAACACAACCAAAGCGTTCTGCTCGAACTCGGTTACTCCTCAGACACGATCGCTCAGTATATCGAGTCGGGGGCGCTTGTCTTCGCCGAACCGATTGCTGGCCGAGGACGGCGTGACGATCCTCAGCTGAATATGTCCGCTGGTTCTTCTACGACCGAACCCGCGACATAACACTCAAACTCCACGACCACTGTAAACCTCTGAAAGGAATATGATGACAAAGTTGTCACCATCTACGAACGTCGCGCACACCCTCGCCGAACGCCGCAGATCCTTGCGGGCAACGGCAATCGGGAACGCGCTCGAGTGGTTCGACTGGACGTTGTACACTACTTTCTCCGCCTACCTGGCGTTGCAGCTCTTCGACTCCAGCGATGCGACCTCGGCGCTGCTGTCAACGTTCGCAATCTTCGCGGTCGGGTTCCTGATGCGCCCGCTTGGCGGGTGGTTTTTCGGCTGGCTCGGGGATCGTCGCGGCCGCAAGGTCGCAATGGTAGCCACCATGCTGTTGCTCGCGTTCACGTCCGTTGCGATCGCGGCGACTCCCAGTTTCGAGGCCATCGGCGTCTGGGCATCAGCGCTTCTGCTGCTCTGGCGCTTGCTCCAAGGGCTTGCCTACGGCGGCGAGACCGGGGTTGCGTACACCTATAGCGCCGAACTCGCGCCGCCGGAGAAGCGCGCCTTTTGGTCCAGCTCAATCTTCGTCAGCGTGCTGATCGGGGTCATGGCTGCAACCGGACTTGCGGCGGTGCTGACATCGGTGTTGAGCACTGAGGACATGGAGACCTGGGGATGGCGGGTAGGCTTCGCGATCGGTGGTGTGCTGGGCATATACGCAATGATCCTGCGGCGCCGCGCCGGCGAGAGCGACGTCTTTGAGAAAGTATTCACGGGGGTTGGACCGGAGGTGCGTGCGATGACCCGTCGCGAGATTCTTCGTATCTCCGCGCGCATCGTCATGATCGCCGCCTTCGCGCAAGTCGGGTTCTACATGTGGGTTGCTTTCCCCCCGGCATTCGCGATCGCCGCCAAAGGCATGGACCCCCAGGGCGCGTATATCGCCAGCCTTCTCGCTCAGGCTATCGCGGTCTTCTGGATACCGATATGTGGGCTCATGGCGGACAAGTTCGGCCGCAAACGAATGCTCGCCATCTATGGCGTCGGAGTGGTCCTGGCAGTGATCCCAGTCAGTATGATCCTCGGCGCTCAACCCTGGACACTGTTCGTCTCACAGCTGATCGGTCTGTTGGTTTGGTGCCTGATCGTGGGCATGTTTCCGGCGATACTCTCGGAGCAAGTGCCCACCTTTGCTCGCGCCCGTACCGTGGGTCTGGTCTCCTCAATGTCCGCGGCTCTGTTCGGAGGTACGGCCCCGTACTTGAACACCTGGTTTAGTTCCATCGGGCTTGAATGGATCTTCCACGTCTACCTGATGGGCCTCGGCGCGCTGGCAATCATCGCGGCCTTCGTCATCAAGGAGACCAAGGGCGTGCCACTAGATGAAATTGGAACCTCTCGATGATCGCAGCGCGGTTCCGGTCCGACGTGCAGGAAATGAGGAGCCTCGATGCCCATAGTTGATATCACCCTGATTGACGGACGCTCGCCGGAGGTCATCCGCGCAATCGCTGACGGCGTTCACGATGCGCTCGTCGAGCACTTTGGCGTCCCGACCGACGATCGATTTCAGATCGTCCATCAGAAGCAGCGTGACGAACTCATCTACGACCGCACGTTCCTTGGCGGACCGAGATCCGATGGGTTCGTGATGGTGCGGATCACCGTCGGTAAAGAACGCCCCGAGCTCATCAAGCACGCCTTGTACAGAGCCATCGCACACAACCTCGACCGAAATGCGCATATCGATCCCGAGGACGTCTTCATCGCGCTCAACACCGTGGCGCTGTCCGACCTCTCCGTCGCAGGTGGGCGACCGTTCCGCCCGCCGCACTTAACCCCGCGGCCGTAAGCTCACGCGTAGGGCGTCGTTTCATCACAGCCCGTAGCAGACAGCTACGTCCAGCGAGGGTGAGCGTGCTTCGGCGCCGCCCCTTATCAATGAGGATTGGAACCGGTGCGGGCAGGGATACCGCCTCGTGGATGCCCGATGAGGTTTCCCATGCGGGGCGGGAGAATCCGACGAGCAGCACGTTGCCCGGTACGACGGAAAAATGGACGCGGACCCCGTTGCCGAGGTCGAGTTGTTGTGCTCATTGGGAATGACCAAGGGCGTCGGTGGTGCTCGAGCTCGGTCCCGGGACGGGCCAATTCACGATCGCAGTCGCCCCATACGTCGGCAGAGTGATCGCGGCCGATGCGTCCCCGCCGATGCTGCGCCTGCTCGCGCGTAAGACTGCCGGTCTGCGCAATGTAGTCATCGTGGAGGCGGGATTTCTCGGGTACGACGGTGCGGATGCGTCGGTGGACATCATCTATTCCCGGTTTGCCCTTCATCACCTTCCCGACGTGTGGAAGGCGGTCGCTCTGCAGCGGATGCGCCGGCTGCTCAGGCCGGGCGGACTGCTCCGGCTGTGGGATGTGGTCTACGACTTTCCACTGGCGGAGGCGACGGACCGTTTGGAGGCGTGGTGCGCGACCCGCGGTGACGCGGTCGACAGAGAGTGGAGTCACGCGGAACTGGAGGAAGCACGCCTCGACGTGACGGGTTCCGCACGAGACCGTTGTCGGACAGCAGGGGTTGCGGGACGCCGTGCGCGGCGATCGCCTTCTTCACGACGCTGATGGCGCCCTTGGAAGTCTCACCCCAGGCCACGTGGGAAGCCACGGCGTATCGGGAGTGATCGTCGATGAGCTGGAAGATCACACACTTCCGACCACCGGCGCGGACGTACTCGGTCGCGTGCAGTTGCCAGCACGCGTTCGGCGCCGGATACACAAACCGCCGGACGACGCCCGCGGCTTCCGTGGCTCCGCCCGGGCCACGTCGCATCACGGAAGATCCGCGCCAACGACGCTACCGACGGGGCCTCCAGCCCGAGGGAGCGCATTTTCTCGCGCACGCTGAATCGGTCCGTGATCCAGACCGGAGGACTCCAACGCCGAGCGGACACCGATCGCCTCCGCCTTGACCTCGCAAGCCTCGCCGCGGGGCGAACCGTGAGCGCGCGCGAAGGGTTCCTGCGCGCGGTGACTTATTACCGGACGGCGGGCATATTCATGTTCGCCTCACCCATGGACCCGCGGTTCGTGAGTGCCTACGAAAGGCAGCGGGATGCGTTCCGCAAAGCCGCAGATCTGCTGGAGTGGCCCGCGGAGAGCACCAGGATCTCCGTTGACGGAACACCCCTGGACGCGTACTTCATCAAGCCTGACGGGGCGGGACCTTTTCCGACGCTCATTCTGATCGGCGGATACGACGGCACCATGGAGGAGATGTACTTCGCCGGCGGTGCGGCCGCTCTGCGTCGCGGTTACGCGGTGCTGATGATGGACGGACCCGGGCGGGGTGGAGCCCTCGTCGAACACGGGCTGTACTTCCGGCCGGACTGGGAAGCGGTCGTCACCCCCGCAGGTCGATTGGCTCACGGCACGGCCGGACGTAGACGCCGGACGCGTCGCCCTCCTCGGACGGAGTTGGGGCGGGTACCTCGCCCCTCGTGCCGCCACCGCTGAACATCGCCTGCAACGCTGAACAAGGCGCTGAGGGCGGAGATGGCCGCGTCGCCGGAGCTGGCCTTCATCCTCGATCGCGGGATGCTGACCCACGGGTGCGATACTCCCCTGGAGTACCTGCGCAGCTCAAAGCCATTCACGCTGGAGGGTATCGCGGCGGACATCCGCTGCCCGGTGCTGCTGGCGACTGGGGAGAACGATCCCCGGAACGCGGACGCTCAGAACCTGTTCGACGCTCTCGCTGCGCCGAAGGAGTACATCCAATTCGAAAACGCGCAGGGAGCCGGTGAGCACGACGAAGCGGGTGCGGCCGCCTTGTTCAGCCAGCGCGCCTTCGACTGGCTGGACGACGTGCTCAGAGATGACCTGAGGGCGAACCCGCTGACACCCCCAGCGCCTGAGCCCATGGTTTCGGCTCCCTCCTGCTTCGGCATCCACCCGGCGCGCAAGAGTCTCTGGAACGAACGATCCGGCGCGGCGCCCACGCAACCCACTTCGGCGCAGGCGCGTCTGCGTCGGCAGCCGACGCAGACCTCAGGCGGGAGCGGCGTTCCCGAAGACGGCGTCGACGGCGAACGCGAGCGTCGCGCGCTCACCCTCGATTCGTGAGCCCGAGGCTGCGAGCGCGCGCTCGATCGACAGGCCGTCGACGACGGTGAGGAGGAAGCGGGCGCGGGCGGCGTTGTCGCCCGGCTTCAGCGCACCTTCGGCTTCGAGAATCGCCAGCCATGCCTCGATGCGTTGGAGGGCCTCGCGCTCGAGCACGAGATAGCCCGCGCGGGATTGATCCGATGCAGAAGGCCCGATGAATGCCGAGAACACACTGTCCCAGACCGCGCGAGCATCAGTGACCGAAGCGACGGGGTCGAGGATGCTCCACAGCGAGTCGATGAGCCGCCGACGCGCGGGCGCTGAGGTGTCTCGGATGCGCTCGTCGGAAAGTGACTCGTCGTACACGGCTGTGAGCAGAGCGTCCATGAGCGCGCGTTGACTGGGGAAGTAGTGCCGTAGGGTGCTGGCGCCGATCCCGGCGCGCGCGGCGACTGCCCGCACGCTGGGCCTTTCGCCGTTGCCTTCGTAAAGGATCTCGGTCGCCGCCCTGAGGATGCGAGTGCGGGTGTCGATGGCGCACCTCCCTTGACTGGGACGGATCTGACGGGAATAGCCTATTGGCACACTGTGTTGGTACACCGTACTAGCACATCGTACTAATCGTTCTCATCAGGCAACGGTGCTGGCAGTCAACTCCTATCGAGAGGCAGTCATGTCGAACCACGACCCATCGCAGTACGCCGAGGATCCGGCATCCATCGCGGCGAAGCCGACCCCCGCGACCGAGGGTCCGCTTCTGGCCGAAGATCTCATGCTCATGCTGTTTCAGCCGGATTCCGGCACGATCTCGGGCGAGAACACCTTGTTCTACGTGCTTGCGGCGTCAGCGCTCGCCGAGCTCGCTCAGCGCGGCGAGGTCGGCGTCGACGAATCAGGCATAGCGTCCGTCGTCGTCCGCGCCGACGCGACGCCGCCCGCCGACGACCTGCTTCGCGGAGCGTGGGACTACATCGCGAAGAAGCCTCGCGACGTCCAGACCGTGCTCGCCGCCGTCGGTCCCTCGCTGCGTCAGCCGGTTCTCGACCGGCTCGTCGCGCGCGGGGACATCCGGCGCCAGCATCACAAGATGCTGGGCTTCATCCCCTCGACGGCGCTCGCGCCCGGTTCGGCTCGACGTGGGGAGCTCATCGCCGCAGCGCGCGCAGTGCTCGTCGACCGCGCCGAACCCGACCCCCGCACCGCAGCGCTCATCGCCCTGATCTCGGCGAGCGGCGCGATGCCGACGCTGCACCGTGAGATCCCGTGGACCACGCCTGTCATCACCCGCGCGAAGCAGTTCGAGCGCGGTGAATGGGGCGCCGAGGCGGCAGCCGCCGCCGTCACCCGAACGATGACCGCGGTCATCACCAACGCCATCGTGGCTGCCGTCGTGCTGCCTCGCAGCTGAACGAAGGAATCATGAACTCCACATCCAACTTCATCGAAAGCCTGCAGGACCTGATCGTGCAGGTGCCCGACCTCGTCCAATTCCTCATCGTCGGAGCCGTCGCGATGGTCCCGTTCCTCGAGGGTGAGCTCGCCGCCACACTCGGCGTCTGGGCCGGCTTCAACCCGGTCGCCGCGTTCGCCGTCGCCGCCGCCGGCAATTTCCTGTCGGTGTTCGCCGTCGTCACGTTCGGGTCTCGCGCCCGTGAGGCGATCATCGCGCGCCGAGCGCGTGCAAAGGCTCCGGTCGCGTCCGGGGGCGCGGTCTTGGTCCAGGAGCAGCCGGACTCCGTCGCCGGCGAGCCGGCGAAACCCGAGTCGAAGGGTCGCCAGCGCTTCCGCCGCTTTCTCGTTCGCTTCGGCGTCCCCGGGGCCAGCCTCCTGGGGCCCCTCGCCCTGCCGACGCAGTTCACCTCGGCCATGCTCGTCGCGTCCGGAGTGAGCAGGCGCTGGGTGCTGCTGTGGCAGGGCATCGCCATCGTCATCTGGACCGGTCTCACCACCCTCGTGGCTACCGGCGTGCTCGCCCTCATCGCCACCGCCTGACCGCGTGACGCCCGAGGCGGCGGCACGACGACAACGGCGATCGGCAACGTCCTCGCCGCGTGCCCCGACTTCGGTGGTCGGCGGGGCAGCGACCCGGTCGCGTCGACCTGACCTTCGCCCCGCTGGCGGCTGAAGTCGCCTGCGGCTCGAGGGCGAGGTCTGGTGCGCGGGTCGCCGCGTCGAACGAGAACGAACTCTTCTCGCGCCACTCGCGTGGCGTGACGCCGAATCGCCTCCGAAATCGGTCGGTGAAGCAACTCGGGTTGCTGAAGCCCCAGGAGGCGGCGATATCGGCGATCGACCCGCGGCGGGCAGCGGTGGAGGCCAGCGCCGAGCGCGCCCCGAGGAGCCGCTGCTCGATGATCGACGCTTTGAGGCCGAGACTGCGGTGCTCGTACAGGCGGTAGAGCTTCCGGACTGAGATCGCGTTCGCAGCCGCGATCTTCGCCGGGCTGAGATCCGGATCGTGCAGGTGATGGCGGATGTATGCGTCGACGCGTTCGGGTAGTGCGCGCTGCATCAGTTCTTTGGCGCGATCCGCATCGCTGGCCGCGGTGACGATCAGAGGCCGGGGGCCCTGGCGACCGCCGCTCACCACCCCCCGCGTGTCGGCGTGTGCCCCTCCCGTGCATCCTCGGGCATGGCCATCTCCGCCCGCATCCCGAGCAGGCGGATGGGCCGGTCCGGCTCGATCTTCGCCACGAGCTCCATCGCCCGGGCGATCACGGTGCCACGGTCGGACGTCGAGGGGATCTTCTTCGTGAACGTCTTCGTGAGGAACGGCGCGTAGCGCACCTTCAGCCCGAGCCCCACGACCGGCCGGTCGTCGGCAGCGACCTCGTCGAGCACCTCGTCGAGCAGACGCCGCGCCGCATCCTCGATCTCGGCGGGGTCGACGATGTTCGTCTGGAACGTGGTCTCCTTGCTGTGGCCGCGCGCCACCCAGGGCGTGTCATCGACGACCGCCGAGCCGTCGCCGCGGCCGAGCTGCCGGTACCAGAGGCCCATGCGGGGCCCGAACTCGGTCGTCAGCTCGTCGTCGCCGGCGACGGCGAGCTCTGAGACGGTGCGGATGCCGAGAGCCGCGAGTCGCTTCGAGACCTTCGAGCCGACGCCCCACAGGTCGATGGTGGGTCGCTCGCCCATGACCTCGAGCCAGTTCTCAGCGGTGAGCCGGAACACGCCGCGCGGCTTTCCGAACCCGGTCGCCACCTTGGCGCGGACCAGGGTGTCGCCGATCCCGATGCTGCAGTGCAGCCGAGTGCGGTCCAGCACTGCCTGCTGCATGCGGCGGGCGTCGGCCTCCGGGTCGTCGGTCTCGACGCCGACGAACGCCTCGTCCCACCCGAGCACCTGCACGACCGCTCCCGGCTGCGCCCGCAGCGTGGTCATGACCGCCTCCGAGGCGGCGAGGTACGTAGGGGCGTCGACCGGCAGGATCACCGCGTCCGGCACCTTTCGTGCGGCGATGCGCAGCGGCATCCCGGATCCGACGCCGTACTCACGCGCCTCGTACGACGCGGTCGAGACGACCGCCCGCTCGGTCGGATCGCCCCGTCCGCCCACGATGACCGGCTTCCCAGCGAGCTCGGGCCGCCGCAGCACCTCCACGGCAGCGATGAACTGGTCGAGGTCGACGTGCAGCACCCACGAGCGCGGCGTCCCGGTCATGCGCATAGTCTGCCGGTCGCGCCGCCGCAGGTCACCCCGCAGCGGAGGTCACTCCAGGGTTGCCATCAGCCGCTCGGCCGCGGCGCACGCGGTCGCGGTGCCGGTGCCGGCGGCGGCCGAGGCGCTGCCGTGTGTTCGCGCGCCTCCTCGACATCGCACCCGACGACGGCGCGGCCCTGTGCATCGCGCGGCGTGGGTG